>JALSJY010000045.1 GCA_026989045.1 Hyphomicrobiales bacterium
TGAGCAGTTGCATGTAACCTCTACTTTTGCATCAAAACACTCAACAGTGCGAACAAAACGAGCTGATGCCCGTGCATGTAGCCCGCGCCGATTGCAAATAGTAAATTTTTGGCAAAGAGAGCGTCCGCAAGTATCGGTTAGAGGCATTATTTAACCACCCAAGAATTATTTACCAAAAAATTACCCACCTAATACATCATTGGCTACATTGATATATTTACGACCAGCCTCTTGTGCCTCGCGCACCGCATCACGTAAATCCATTTCATCACGCACTCTTGCTAATTTAACCAACATAGGCAAGTTAACGCCAGCTATTACCTCAATATTGCGATTTTGCATTACAGAAATAGCTAGATTAGAGGGCGTGCCGCCAAACATATCACTTAATATAATCACGCCTTTGTCACTATCAACCTCTTCAACAGCTGTGATAATGTCGTTACGGCGCTCCTCCATATCATCATTTGGGCCAATAGAAACCGTTGCGCATTGCTCTTGCGGGCCAACAACATGTTCTAGCGCAGAGCGAAACTCTTCTGCTAGGCGACCATGTGTTACTAAAACCATTCCTATCATTGATCCAACTCCCCAGTTTGCCTTTTATGGCGCTAATTTCATTGCACTTACTCTATGATAAGTTTTTAGATAGTTAAAGATAGTTTTAAATTTTATATCAAGGCAAAATCTATAATAAGCTTAAAGCATGTTTTAGCAATAAAATCTGATGCATATTATCTATGATTTGACGATTTGGAATTGGGCAACGAGGCAATTTTATACCCTGTAGGGCTATAAAAAATTCATCTTCTTCAGGATAGCGATCAAACTCATCAACCAAATCAACGATTAAATCTAACCTTGCCTTTTTCACATATTCCTTTTTGATTACTCCACGCCCACGTAATTCTATCAAGCCTTCTATATTTTTAGGAGTGTGCATATATATTTCACTATTTTCAACTGAAATATCTACTCTATCATCGGCAACAAGTGCTGATTTTCTTTCAAAAACATCCAAACATTGTAGCGCTAAAAGCGATTTGCCAGAGCCAGATTCTCCGCGCACTAAAACACCTTTGTTATTTATGATAATAGCGCTGGCGTGAATATTTATCAGCTTGTGCTCTTCTTTAGTTTGCATAATTAAACTTTGGGCAGAATAATAGTGAAAACTGCTCCCTTTCCATCTTTACGATTATCAGCGGTGATTGAGCCCTTATGAGCTTCTATAATTTGCTTGGAAATTGAAAGCCCTAAACCAGAATGATCGCCATAATTTTCTTTGGCTGGCCTATCGGTATAAAAGCGATTAAATATTTTCTGCTTATCACCAATAATCCCTTTGCCCTCATCTGTAACATTGATAATCACTTTATTTTCTTTACTAGAAACACCCAAGGTCACTTTTGCTCCTTTGGGTGAAAATGAAACGGCATTTTCTATTAAGTTACTGATTACTTGAGCAAGGCGAGAATCATGGCCAAGCACATTAGCATCTTTCTTTGAATTATCCTCAAATTCCAATTCAACACCATGTTTTTTGGCGAGATCTTTTTGCATTAAAACAATTGTTTCAACTAATGTAGCAACATTAACATTGGAGGCGCTTTGGCGGGCTAATTCTGCATCTAGGCGCGAGGCATTTGAAATATCTGAAATTAAGCGATCAAGCCGACGAATATCATGCGCAATAATAGCATTTAGGCGCTGTTTATCTTTTTTGGTTTTTGCTAATGGCAAAGTTTCCACTGCACTTTTTAATGACGTAAGTGGGTTTTTTAATTCATGAGCAACATCGGCGGCAAAACTCTCAATTGCTTCAATGCGAGTATATAGCGCATCAGTCATGGAGCGTAATGCGCCTGATAAATCACCAATTTCATCACTTCTATCGGTAAAGTCAGGGATTTCGGCTCTATCATTCATAGATATTTGTGCTTTTTCTGCTGCAGCTGAAAGACGGCGTATTGGGCCTGCAATTGTGCCCGCAAGAAAAAATGACAAAATAGAGGTTACAACAGCTGCAACCAATGCAATGCGAACAACACTCATGCGCTCAGTTTTTATTATATTATCAATATCCCCAGGAGCGGTGGAGAGTAATAAAACACCTACAATTGTATTTAATCTTTGCACAGGTACTGCAACAGAAATAATTAAATCGCCCTTTTCATCAACCCTAACAACATCTGAGGGAGCGCCGCTAAGAGCCGAATTAACCTCAGGGTAAAGCTGGCCATCATTTATATCATGCTCAACATAAAGCGCATATTGCGAACCCCAAATTTGTGAAATTCTTGAAACTAATGAATTAAATACTTTATAAAAAGAAAATTCTTCTTTTTTTTCTATCTCTTGAGTTGTTGCAAACACATGTTTTGAAGAAAAAATATTCTCACTATCAAGAATTAAAAAACCCGATTTATCGTAAATCCTAGCGCGGGTTTTTGTTGGCGTAACAAGATTTCCCAATAACGGGGCGACTTTTTCAGGGTCAATTGGAAATTGCAAACTAGGATCAAAAAAACTAAGAGGGGAAATAACAGAGTCAGTGCCAAACTCAAGCAATCTATCAGGATTGACCATTATAACATCACTATCAATAGTGGCGGAGGCGGCAATCGCGGCAGAAATAATTTCGCCCTGCACCCTTAAAGATTGCACCCGTGCTTCAATTAAACCAGATCGCCATTGATTTAAGAATAATATTCCAATAACTAAAGCGCCAAGCGCTGCTAAATTAAGAAAAACAATACGTTTGGTAAGAGAGGAAAATAGAGCTATAGCAAAAAATCGGCGCACAGCACGCAAAAAAGAAAAACTACGAGAGCTTATGCCCTTGAGCCATGACTGGCTTGTCTTTGAGGTTTTTAATCCTTTAGAATTATCCCTAGCTAATTCTTTTTCTAGTTTTTGCATAAATAAAAATCATTCTTTGAAACGATAGCCCACACCATAAAGAGTATCTATCATATCAAACTTATCATCAACCATTTTGAACTTTTTACGTAATCTCTTAATATGGCTATCAATCGTTCTATCATCAACATAGACCTGATCGTCATAGGCGGCATCCATTAGTGAGTTGCGGCTTTTAACTACCCCAGGGCGCAAAGCCAAAGCATGTAAAATTAAAAACTCAGTAACAGTAAGAACAACTGGCTTACCATTCCACACACAAGTGTGGCGCTCTTCGTCCATTGTTAACAGGCCACGCTCAATAAATGTTTTTGATGAAGTTGAATTTGTTGAACCCGTAGCCCCAGAATTTGTTTCGCGTGGCTCAGAGCGCCTTAAAATTGCTTTCACCCGCTCAACCAATAAACGTTGTGAAAATGGTTTTGATATAAAATCATCAGCGCCCATTTTCAGACCAAATAATTCGTCAATTTCTTCGTCCTTAGAGGTCAGGAAAATCACAGGAATATCCGATTTTTGTCGCAAACGGCGCAATAATTCCATTCCGTCCATGCGTGGCATTTTAATATCTAAAATAGCTAAATCAGGAATATTGGTGCTTAAACCCTCTAAGCCCGAAACGCCATCGGTATATGTTGCAACAGAATATCCCTCAGCTTCTAAAGTCATTGATACAGAAGTTAGGATATTGCGGTCATCATCAACCAAAGCAATTTTTTTCATCTGATTTGTGCTTTCTTATAAAATTTAAATATTACCTTGCCCTGATAGCTCTATAAATATATCTAAATTAAGGCGCAAAGCATAGGTAATATTAAAGATATGTCTTATGACTTGGAGTAAAATATATGATTGCCAATTTGTGCAACCCTATTAAATACCTTTGACCAATGCGGCGCTATGGCTGTTGTGTGATAATATAGCACAGAGGAGGGTAGTGCGTCAGGTTTTATACCAGCTTGATATTGTTTGAACGCTGCTAGAGCAATCACATTTGATTGCACCCAGCTTTTTCTAACAATTATATTGCCATCTCCACCCTCATCAGAGCGCCCATCACAGGCAAAGGTAAATTGGCATTGGAATTTTTTGCCATTGGCATTTTGAAAAACCACATCGCAAATAGAATTGGGATAATGCTCACTATCAACCCGATTAAGAATAACATTAGCAACCGCCCACTGCCCTTGTTTTGTTTCGCCGCGCGCCTCGTGATAGATGGCTTGAGCTAAACATTTGCGCTCATTTTTGGCTTGAAGTAGTTTTTGTTTAGTGGGCTTATAACCTGAAGCGATAAAATTTGAGACATCTTGGCTAGTGATATTTTGAGGTGAAGCTATATTCCAAGCTGTTGGATTAAATAATATATTATCGTTTTTTATTGCTAAACTAAAAGAAGCAATTTTTTTATTGGCGACATAAGAAGATAATAATTGCGAAGTTAAAACAGGCGCTAAATTGGCTGCTGTTTGATTTGTTTCTTGTGCAGCAGCTTTTGAGGTATTTAAAAAAACACCTGCCAAAACTAAAATAATAACCAAAGGCAATATCTTATAAAATTGCTTAAATGAAATGAGATTTGCCACGTTCAA
>JALSJY010000046.1 GCA_026989045.1 Hyphomicrobiales bacterium
ATTGTCATTCCCTATTCCTGCTCGGCATGGATAAGTTCAATTCATTCAGGCATTGAGGTTGCACTAGCCAATGAAAATAATCACATCGTAGCTTCAACTGGCGACCTTTCTGAAAAAGCAGCAAAAAGCCTATTAAAACTACCAGATGAAGCCTATATTGAAATGGGTGATTTTGTTGCAGGCTTGCTTAAATATGCTCGAAAAAAAACATTTAAAAAAATCACTATTGCGGGTGGTTTTGCAAAAATAACTAAACTTTCACAAGGTGCTATCGACCTTCATTCAAAACGCTCACAAGTAGATTTTGATAGTCTTGCTAGTGAAATAAAAGATTTAGGCGCAAGTGATGAATTAGTTAAGCAGGCAAAAATAGCCAATAGTGCAAATCAAGTGTTAGAGTTTTGTCAAATAGCGAAAATCCCATTAGCTAATTCAATCGCCATAAAAGCACACATAACTGCTAAAAAAACACTCAAAAACAATAACATAGTACTTGAGGTTTTAATCATAAATCGTAAGGGCGAAATAATTGCCAACAGTGGTGGCTCATGAAAATTATAATTTTTGGCGGCACAAAAGAAGCAAGAGAAATTGCACAACAGTTAGATGATTTAGGCCATAATATAGTGCTTTCTTTGGCTGGCAGAACCAGCAATCCAAAACGACCAAAAAACATTAAAATAAATATTGGCGGTTTTGGAGGGGAGCAAAAACTAAGCGAATATTTCAAGGCGAATAATTTTGATTTAATCTTAGATATAACCCACCCCTATGCGCAAAATATCTCAAATCAAATAGTTAAGGCTGCAAGCTTATCGAATAAAAAACTAATGCGTTTCAAGCGGCAAATCTGGCAGAAATCAACAGCTATAGATTGGCAAGACTTTAATTCTATTGAGCAAGCAATAAAACAACTGCCAGTAAAAGCAATAGCTTTTATAACCACAGGTCACAAGCATTTAGAATTATTGCAAACTCGCCCAGATTGTAAATTTATAGTGCGGCTAATCGAAAAACCAAAAACCACTTTAGATAGCAATTGCTCAATTATAATTAGCAAGCCACCCTATGATTTTGAGCAAGAAATATCCCTAATGAAAAATCATAATATCACCCACTTAATAAGCAAAAACTCTGGTTCTAATCAAACCAAAGCTAAGATAGAAGTAGCCAATAAATTGGGGGTTGATATTTTCATGATACAGCGGCCAAAGTTAGCTCCAGCAAAAGAATTCTATTCATTTGAAGAACTCAAAGATATTATTTTAGTTTAAGATAGAGGTTTTTGTCATTGCGAGCACTTTAAGTGCGTTGCAATGATTATTTTCTATCCTTTTTTTTGCCCCTATTGCGTAAAACATGCGCAAAATCTGCATCATAAAGAGCACTATCTGCAAAATCTTTCTGTCCAAAAACCTCACCAACAAAAATAAGCGCAGTGCGAGTAATTTTTGCTTTACGCACATCATCTTTCATATTTGCTAAATTGGTATGAATAATTTTTTCATCTTCCCAAGTAGCACGATGAACAATTACCACTGGACAGCTCTCCCCATAATGCTCAACAAGTGCCTCTTTAACATGAGTGAGATTTCTTATAGAAAGGTGAATTGCAAGCGTGGCTTTGCTTGCTCCTAAATTTTCAAGATTTTCTAACTCTGGAATGCTAGATGCCTTTCCAGAAGTGCGAGTGATAATAATAGTTTGCGTAATTCCAGGCAAAGTTAACTCAACCCCAATAGCTGCTGCTGCTCCTGCAAAGGCTGGCACTCCTGGGACAATTTCAAAATCAATATTTAACAATTTAAGGCGGCGCATTTGCTCACCAACCGCCCCATAAATTGATGGGTCACCTGAGTGAACCCGTGCAACATCGTCGCCCCTTTGATGCGCTTGGCTCATTATTTCTATTATCTCTTCAAGATTAAGCGGCGCACTATCAATCACCAAAGCTGTCTTTGGCGCTTTAGCAACAATCTCCTTTGGCACAAGCGAGCCCGCAAACAGACAAACAGGACATTGCTCAATAAGCCTTTGTCCACGCACTGTTATCAAATCAGCCGCACCGGGCCCAGCACCTATGAAATAAACTGTCATTTTTTATGCCCTTTTGTTCATTCTACGCTACCGTTTGGTGTCACCCTGAACATAGTGAAAGGTCTTATACTACATAAAAAGATTCTTCGGCTTCGCCTCAGAATGACAAAAAAATAAAGTCTGGCGTTAAAATAAACATCGCAAATAATAATATTCTCACTCATTTCACTTTCCTATCATACCCTCTTGGTGTAAACGCCACTCGCTTACCATCACCACGCTTAAAACTTTTTGAATTTGACGAGCCAAACAACACTATACTCATCATATCAACTTCACTTGTTTTGAAATCAGCAAGCTCTACAATTTTTACTTGCTCATCATCTCGACCAAGCGAGCGAGCAATAATTACTGGGGTATTTTTAGGACGATATTTAAGAAAAATATCTTTTGCTTTATCAAGTAAATCGGTTCGGCTCTTTGAACGTGGATTATAAAATGCCGTAACAAAATCAGCTTTTGCCGCCGCTTCAAGCCGAGAGATAATTGCCTCTTTTGGGGTTAAAAGATCGCTTAAAGAGATAGCACAAAAATCATGCCCCAACAAAGCCCCAACTCGGTTTGATGCCATTTGTAGGGCTGAAATCCCTGCGTGTGAAATAATTTCAACTCGCTTTGCACTATCAGAAATTGCACGCTCATTCTTAGCTTCAAGCAACTCAAAAACCAAACTAGCCATGGCATAAATCTGCCCATCGCCTGAGCAGATTAGCGCAACATCTTTGCCCTTTGCCGCCAATTCAAGCGCATGGCGCACTCGCTTTTCTTCATCACCTAAACCAAAGCGATGTTGTTCTTGCCCATAATTTAGATCAGCAACTAAATCAAGATAAAGCCCATAACCAACCCAATCGCTAGATTGTTTTAACGCCGTAACACAAGATGCTGTTCGTTGCGCCGCTTCACCCGGCCCAATACCAACAATATGTAAAACACCATTTGCACGCCCAAAATTTTCAATATCAATTGGCGCTTTTGCTTTGCCAATAGCGCAAGTGGCACGTTTGCTTTTTTGCTTTTCAATAATTAACTCACCAGCTTTTTTTGCGCAGGCTTCAGCAACGCTTGGCGTGCCAATTTCTGCTTGCACAGTTTTTGATGGATTAGGCACGCTTTCTTTTGCTAGTTCTTGTGCTGTAAATAGCCTTAAGGGCACATCAAAATAATCCGCCAAATCATTCATCGCCTTTTCGTCACTCTTAATTTCTATTGTGGCAATAGCAGCGATTGAGAGGGGTGAGAGATTATTTTCTTTTAAAATATTGGTGACTAAATCTATCAATTCACCTGAGGGAATATATCGCTCACAACCAACTCCAATAATGAGCGTTTTTGGGTGATAGGTGAGAATATTATCTTTGGCGATATTTTCTGAAATTGTTATTTTTATAATTTGATGTTGGTCGCTATTCCCACAGCATTTCCTCTTACCCCCACCCCTAGCCCCTCCCCTCAGGGGGGAGGGGGTAAGAGACAAAGCGTCAGAATCAGATAAAATATCATAGCCAGCCTCACTTAGCCAATCAGCCTTCCCATCTAGTGCAATTTTTTCACCATTAAGAACAGCTAACATAGTATTTTTCGCCAGTGTTTTATCAGCTAAAATATATCCCCTTGGCGGCTCATCTAGCGCTATTGAAAATAACGAATTTGAAGCGGTAGTAATTGCCGCATTGCCATTTATTTTTTTCGCAATTTGTTGTGCCATTTCGTTTGCACCATGATGCCCACCAAGTAGCGGCACAATATTTTTTCCATCGTTTGAAATAGCAATTACTGGCGGCTCTATTTGTTTGTCATTTATTAGTGGCGCAGCTAAGCGAATAAGAATTCCGCTAGCGCAAATTCCAATTATTGGCGTGCCTTGCTTAAATATTTTCTGCAATTGTTGTTTGCTTGGCGAGAGAATAATCTCAGCATTAAAATATTTAGCAATTTGCTTGGCTATCTGTTTTCCAGCATCAGAATAATAAAAAATAAACGGCTTTCTATCCTCTTTTATTTGCCCCAATTTTCATCTCCCTTATAACAAAGTATAATAGCAAAATATGGCAATTCATCTTTTGGATAATCATTTAGCTTTATTATGCGTTGATTTTCACAAGAGGCATTTTCAACAATCATTGCACCATTTGCATGTGCAGTTTTTTCAAGAATATTTTTTATGCGATTAAAATGCCGCCCAACTTTCATTATTGCAGCGCTTGGTGCATTTTCTAATTCTTTTATCAGCGCCGCATCATTAAGAGTTGCAGGCAGAATTTTAAGCATTTCATTTCTGGCACAGAGCGGGCGTTTAATGGCAGCAGAGGCGGCGAGTGGTGAGGTAATTCCGGGAATGATTTCAATATTAGTA
>JALSJY010000047.1 GCA_026989045.1 Hyphomicrobiales bacterium
TTTGATGGAACAGCATTTGATGCATGTTTTGAAACTCGCATTTTTGTTGAGAGGCGCAAGCGGCCAGCTTCTAGTTCTTGAAAAACTATATAAAGTGTCATCACTTTTGTTAATGATGCTGGATAGCGCGGACTATCTGCTGCACGAGAGTAAAGTGTTTTGCCAGACTTGGCATCAACAACAATTCCTGCATAAGCACGCTTAGCTGCAGCTTGTGCAGGCTCAGCGACAAATGAAAGCGCTAAGAAAATGCAAATGATAAATATAAATACTCGTTGAAAAAACAACGGTGAGTTAAAAACACTCAAATGGGAAGAAACCCGAAACGCCAACTAAACTACTCCCAGACAATACGCAGCCTGCACTTAATTATGATGAAAAGGCCAATAATTCAGCATTTTCAAAAACTTTTAAAATTACTAATTAGTTTTACCCTGCTGAGGGTTACAAAATTGTAAAATTACAAAGATTATTATTAAAATTCGAATTTATTATTATGCAGGGCTTAACAATTGCCAATTTTTAACCACATAATGGTGTGAAATGTTTTTAGATGATGTAATTATCTAATATAAACCTAAATTTGAATAGCTAGGATTTTCTATGACTAAAGACGTTATTTTTTTAACAACTATCAGTGAAACTCAGGTCATTCAGGCTCAAGCTATCAAAGCGCAAGCTAATGATAACGAGGCGGGTGATTTTGAGGCTGGGATAGCTACAAAGGATAAGAATAAAACCAAGCGCCCCGCGCGTTATCGGGTTTTATTGCTTAATGATGATTATACGCCGATGGATTTTGTTATACATATTTTACAGTCTATATTTAACAAACAAAACGAAGATGCAGTAAATATCATGTTATTGGTTCACACTCAGGGCAGGGGCGAGGCCGGTGTTTTTCCCTATGAGATTGCCGAGACAAAAGTAACGCAAGTGATGGATATTGCTATTAAAAACTCACACCCACTTAAATGTGTAATGGAAAAACAATAGGATTTATTTTATGCCTTCATTTTCTAAAGGATTAGAGAAAACTCTACATGAAGCAATGAATATTGCTCGAGAAAGAAATCATGAGCTTGCAACTTTAGAGCATTTACTCTTATCTTTGCTCTTCAATAAAGAAGCCTGTGATGTTTTAATCGCTTGTGATGTGAATGTTGAGGTTTTGATGATGGAATTAGAGCAGTTTCTTGACGAAGAGCTGGATTCCATCATTGTCACAAATCTAGAAGAAGCCCGCCCAACATCAGCTTTTCAGCGAGTGATACAGCGTGCTGTTATTCATGTCCAATCTTCTGGCCGTGATGAGGTGAGTGGTGCAAATGTATTGGTTGCGATTTTTGCTGAACGTGATAGCCATGCTGCATTTTTTCTAGAACAACAAGATATGAGCCGGCTTGATGCGGTAAATTATATCTCGCACGGAATTACTAAGTCTGGTGGAATTGATCCCAGTGTTATTTTTAGTGATGTTGAGGGCGCTTTAAATGATGAGAGTATAGAAAAAGAACAAAAAGAATCTGCGCTAGATAATTATTGTGTTAATTTGAATGCAAAGGCAAAAAGAGGAAAAATTGACCCTTTAATTGGCCGCGATAGTGAATTGTTGCGCACGATTCAAATATTATGCAGGCGGTCAAAAAACAATCCAATATTTGTTGGCGAATCAGGAGTTGGTAAAACTGCTATTGCTGAGGGCTTGGCTAAAAAAATTATTGAAAACCAAGTGCCAGACGCCCTTAAAGGCGCAATTATTTTTGCGCTTGATATGGGTGCTTTGATGGCCGGGACAAGGTATCGCGGTGATTTTGAAGAGCGTTTAAAAGCTGTAATAAAAGAAATTGAAAGTGAAGAAAACTATATTCTTTTCATTGATGAAATTCATACAATCATTGGGGCTGGTTCAACCTCTGGCGGCTCTCTTGATGCATCAAATTTACTAAAACCTGCCTTAGCATCAGGTGATATAAGATGTATTGGCTCAACAACTTATCAGGAATTCCGTCAATTCTTTGAAAAAGATAAAGCGCTGGTAAGAAGATTTCAAAAAATTGATATAAATGAGCCAAGCATTCCTGATAGTGTCGAAATTCTTAAGGGGCTAAAGCCATATTATGAAGAGTTTCATGGCCTTAAATATTCTGATGATGCTTTGCAAGCGGCGGTGGATTTATCAGCACGATATATTAATGATAAAAAACTGCCAGATAAGGCAATTGATGTGATTGACGAGGCGGGGGCTAGTCAAAAATTATTAGCAAAAAACAAGCGTAAAAAGCTTATCAATGTCACTCATATTGAAGCAACAATTGCCTCTATGGCGCGTATTCCGCCAAAGTCTGTTTCAAAGTCAGATACACAAGTTCTATCAAGTCTTGAGAGTAACTTGAGATTGGTAGTTTTTGGGCAGGATAACGCAATAGAATCACTAAGCTCAGCAATTAAACTTGCTCGTGCAGGTTTGCGTGAGCCAGAAAAACCAATCGGCTCATATTTATTCACAGGCCCAACTGGAGTTGGCAAAACAGAAGTTGCCAAACAGCTTGCAAATACGCTTGGGGTTGAGCTTTTGCGCTTTGATATGAGTGAATATATGGAGCGCCATAGTGTTTCTCGTCTTATTGGCGCGCCTCCTGGTTATGTTGGTTTTGATCAAGGAGGTCTTTTAACAGATGAGGTTGATAAACACCCGCATTGTGTTGTTTTGCTTGATGAAATTGAAAAGGCACACCCAGATTTATTTAATATTTTATTGCAAGTAATGGATCATGGCAAGCTAACCGATCACAATGGCAAGTCTATTAGTTTTCGTAATGTGATTTTGATAATGACCTCAAATGCTGGTGCAACAGAATTAGCAAAAGGGCCTATTGGTTTTGCTAGAAAACGCGAAGTTGGCGATGATGAAGATGCAATCAATCGCATGTTCTCACCCGAATTTCGCAACCGACTTGATGCAAATATTTCCTTTGCCCCGCTTGTCATTGAAACTGTTAGTAAAATTGTTGAAAAATTTGTTCTGCAGCTTGAGAGTCAGCTTGCAGAGCGCAATGTCACTATCAGCTTAACCAAGAGGGCTGCAAATTGGCTGGCAACTCGTGGTTATGACGAAGCTATGGGGGCAAGGCCGCTTAGTAGGGTTATTCAAGAGCATATTAAAAAACCGCTTGCAAATGAGGTTTTGTTTGGAAAATTGCTTAATGGTGGCTCTGTTAAAGTAGATATAAAAGGTTCTGGTGCTAGTGCAGAGTTAGAGCTAATTTGCTCAGCTCCTGCTCCTGCTAAACCAAGACCTGCTACTCGTGTGCCAAAAATTAAGGCCAAAGCTAAAATAAAAGGCAAAATATCAGCAAAGAAAACAACAAAAAAGCGCGAAGCCAAGGTTAAGTAACATTGTTTTCTGGTCTGGCAGAAAGTGGCAGCATGGATTTAATTATTACATCTGTGCCGCTATCAGTGTTGCTATTTCTTTTAGCTGTTTTGGATCAGCCATTTTATCCGCATGTCTAGCTGGTTTTTGCCCTGCAAAAGTAGGAATGATATGAAAATGTAAGTGAAATACTGTCTGTCCAGCACTCTCTTCATTAAATTGCTGAATAATAATGCCATCTGCCTGTAGAGCTTTTTTTGTAGCTTTTGCAATTTGTTGAACAATTGGCATAATATTTGATAGAGTTTTTGCATCGGCATCAAGTAAGTTGCGAGAGGGCGCTTTTGGAATAACCAGACAATGGCCACGTGAAACAGGCATTACGTCCATAATAACTAATGCATCATCATTTTCAAAAATATTTGTGCTTGGGATTTCACCTGCAAGAATTTTGTTAAATATATTACTCTTCTCATATTGGCTCATTATTATCCTCGCTAGTTTGTTTTGGTATAAAGCCTTCAAAGGTTATCTGATCACACCATTTTAATGCTTCATCTGCTTCAACTTGAGATTTAATTGTCCACGTCATAATTGGAAAGCCAAGCGCGCGGAATAATTTTACTGCTGGTAAATCAAGTGCATTATGATCGGCATCAACAAAGTCAAATTTAGTTTTTGGGTAATGAAGCAAATGACGTAAATAAAAACGCTGTTTTTGTGTCAGTAATTGCTGGGCTTTTTCATGTATGAAACGCTCTACAATAACGCCAACGGGCCCCTTAAAGCCATATTTTTTTACTGATAGTAAAATCTCAGGCACAAAGGAAATGATTGCAACTGAGCCTTGATAATTTTTTAAATCATGCACCACAGCTTTTGCAAATAAATCATTACGCCCGTCAGTTTGCATTTTTAATTCTAACACTATTGTGGCGCGGCCATTAACTTGTTTAAGCATTTGCGCTAAAGAGAGAATTTTGTCGTTGTTTGCGCTATTTTTAAGCGTCATATTTGTTGCTTGTTTTAAGCTTATATCGCTGGTTTTGCCCTGCTTA
>JALSJY010000048.1 GCA_026989045.1 Hyphomicrobiales bacterium
ACCATTGCTGCTATAACTCCAATAAAACTAAGCAATTTTAAAAAGCTAAGGTCAACATCAGGCAGTCCGGCCCATACCCATGCACCTTCAATCAAAAGCAATTGGAAAATCAAATGATTTACAGGAACTGAAATCGCCTGCACAATAATCAACGCAATTCCCAAGCCTAATGCTGTTTCGAATTTTCGTGATACAGCAAGAAATGTGCAAATACCCAGAAAAAAAGATAAAGCCAAATTTTGTTCAAAAACTGATGTTAGAAAAAGATTTGTCATGGTTTTCTCGCATCGTCAGGGGTAAGGATATGGAATTCTGGCTTCTCTATCTGTTCGGGTCGCCAGATACGAATAATCCAGATTAAAAAGCCAAGAATAAAAAAGGCGCTAGGTGCTAAATACATTAAACGCAAAGGCTGAAACCAGCCACCATTCTCTATCAGTGGCAGAATTTGAAAACCCAATAATGTGCCAGCGCCAAATAATTCACGAATAGCACCAACAATCAGCAGGATCATGCTATATCCCAAACTGTTTCCTAGTGCGTCAAGAAAGCTTGGCCATACTGGATTTTGTCTTGCAAATGCTTCAGCTCGCCCCAGCACCATGCAATTAGTTACTATTAAGCCAACGAAAATTGACAGCCGCTTACTCATATCAAAAGCAAAAGCACGCAAAAACATGTCCATTACAATCACCAGTGATGCAATGATTGTAATTTGAATAATCAAGCGGATAGATGTCGGTATATGCTTGCGGATACTGCTTATCGTTATATTAGAAAGAATTAAAACCACACTTAATGCCCCTGACATCGTCAGTGCTGTTGAAAGCGAAGTGGTAACAGCTAGTGCCGAACATATGCCAAGAATTTGCAAAGTTATTGGATTAGTTTTGATTAGGGGGTCAGTTAGATATTTTAAGGATTGTTTCATGTTCTCTCCTTACTTGCGCGAAGTTTTGTAAGGAACGGACCAAAGCCATAATCTCCCAGCCAAAAATGTAACATGTTTGATACCCCGTTACTGGTGCGTGTAGCACCAGAAATACCATCAACTTCAAAAGGGCCAACTGCCTTGTTATGCACCACTGAAATTTTTATTTCCCCATTTTCATCTGCAAGCTGTTTGCCAGGCCAAAGTGCCAACCATTCAGGATCTTCAATTCTAGCACCAATTCCAGGTGTTTCACCCTGTTCATAAAAAACAAGCCCAGCAATTGTGTTAATGTCAGCCTCTAGTGCCAAATAAGCATAAAGCATGGATTGATAACCAACCCCGCGTACAGGTAGCACCACGAGTTGAACATCACCATCCTTGCGAAGGATAAAAACTTGTGCGTAATTTTCTCGCTGCTTTATTCCAGCAATATCCGCCTCAGCGGGAATGGGTGAGCTAAGATTTGGGTCACGCGCAGCCTCTCGCTGATCAAAACTTGCAGGATCAATATTAGCAATAAATTCACCACTGGCGAGATCAACAATATAAATTTCTACAACATCAACTCCGATGCCTTCTAAAATATTATCCATTCCTGGAAGTGAAGCAATCATTTCTGATAAACTCGCCTGCCGTTCTTTTTCTAAGTTAGCAATATGGAAAGGTCGTAGTGTAACCGCTGCAAAGGAAACAATTACTGAAGCAGTGAAGGCAACCAAAAAGGCAATAACAAGAGTTTTAGTTAAATTATCATTTGGCAAAGCAAGTAAGCGTCGCCACCAATTGAGCGGGTTCAAATCAAGCATCACTCCGCCTCCTTACATATATGTTTTGCAACACAACAAGAGTATCAATTAAAGGCGAGAATATACTGGCAAGAAAGATAGCAGGAATAAGGGCATCTGCTTGTGTTGGCATGCCCGTAGTTTGAGCAAATACCCAAGCCAGCCCACCAATCAATAATCCATTTATCCAGCGACCAAGATTTGTTGAGGCTGAACTTACAGGGTCACATGCAAGAAATACTATAATAAATATAAAACTACCGCTTAGCATTTCTATCTGCAAAGCCTTACCACTCAGCAACCCGACACCTATCAGCCCAACCAAAAGCCCCACGATTATTCTCCAAGAAATCAATCGTGCTGTGACAAGAAATATAGCTGCTGTCATGGTTGCTATTGCAAACCAAGGGCTTGGCTCTGCAAATGTTGTTCCACTAAAAGAGAATGCTAGAAAGATTAAGGCTACTATAGCTGGGTTTAAAAAACCAAACCCCCGCCCACCAAAAATTTGTTCTCCAATTACTATGCCGAATGATAAACCAAGAATAATCTGCCAATAAGGCACTGTTTCGCCAACAAAAAGTGCAAAAATTATTGCGGTTACAAGCCATTCCAAACCCAATCTTCTCTTTCTTACAAAGGAAAATATTACCTGCCAACAAAAAGCAACAACAATTGAAAGAATCACGACCATAAAAAGCGCTATCCCCTTATCAAGCAAAGCAACACCCAAAGGAGGGAGTAGGCAGAGCAATGTAACGAATGCTATACGCTGTGAACTCCAAGCATTGCGGAGATATGGAGGGTTTGGAAAGTAATGTTTTAGAAAAAATAATTTCATCACATTTCTTTCTCTAAATTATCAAGGGCTAGCCGCAACAAGGCGGAATAATCAGTCCCGCTAGAACAAAGATAAGAAAGAAGCGCTACATCTTCCTCTAATAGATCAAGACAGCCCAGCTTTTGCGCTGCTTCCCAATCACCTACAGCCAAAGCACGCATTAGAGGAATTGGTAATATATTTTGCGGCATCACCGTTTCAAAAACCTCACTGGGTAAGATCGGTGCTGCAATTGCCCCCTCTGGTTGCGATAAAAAACGAGTGCGCGATTTGTTCTCTGGTTTAGGTAGCACAGTTACTTGTTTATCATAATGACCAAGATAAGTAGATGCTCGACCAGAGAGAATAGAGCCAGAAATTATTGAAAATGCACCATCTTTTAATTCGCCATCTAACAGATCTATCAAATTAGCCCCTCTTTGGGTTCGTAAAAGGCGTGGATTTTGAACCATTGGACCCGCAACTGAAATAATTCGCTCATTGCTAAGCTGCCCAGTAAGAAAAAGATGACCGATAGAAATAACATCTTCATACCCAATCTGCCAAACATATCTGCCAGATAGTCCAAGGCGATTAAGATGTGTTCCTGGCAAACCTGCAGGATGCTTGCCGCTAAAAGCAGCATAACGGATATGTTTATTTTGATGTTTTACAAACTGCGAACCTGCACCATGGCAAACTAATATTTGCGTCTGGTTTAACTCAGCAAGGACTTCCAAACCCCGCGCAAAACTTTCTTGTACTGTTTGCAAGATGATAGCTGGATCCGCTGCAAGCGGGTTGCTATCCATTGCAGTCACAAGGATAGCTTGGGCACTCGCATCTGGATCAGGGATAAGTCCAAAAGGGCGCGTTTTAAAAGCTGTCCAAAGACCACTCTCAAGCAGAACTGTTTGCACTTCTTTTGTGATATCAAAAGAAATTGCAGACACACCCTTACAAATGATGACTATAGAAGCAAGATTTCTCCGATGTGTGTGATTAATTTTGCTAACTACACCAGAAGCTGGTGCGCTAAATATTATTTCTGGGCGGTTTCTATCTCGAAACAAAGGCTCGCCGATTGCGACCTGATCGCCAAGTTCAACAAGTGTTTCAAAGCGGATATTATGAAAATCTCTGCCCGATAGTGCAACACAGGATATTTTAGAGCCGTCTTCAATGATCTGTCTAGGCGCTTCAGAAACTGAAATATCCAGACCTTGCCTGATAGTAAAATCCATATCCTCACGATCCGCTGCAGTTTGGGAACGTGTTCAGAGTGCTTCTAACCGCGGCTACTGCTCTTGAAATTACATAGATATTACCATGACCTAAGAGGATTGTAAATGAATTGTGCTATGCGAGTAGAGCTAATCTTTTCCTCTGATCCATAGGTAAAAATATTAGTGACAATAATTGATCTAAAGGTAAAAACTAAGACATCATAATAAACAACATCATATAGAATATGAGCGTGGTATATATCAATGTGAACTATATCCAATATACTGAATAACCAGCCAAATTACGCCTTAATGATATTATACATACTAAGAACATATTCGAAACAGTGCAGTTTAATATATGATTTGCATTACCAGCCTAGGCGCAAGTTTAGTGACTAATATTAGCTTAAATGGGAATTGATGACACCGAGCCGCCAAAAAGGAGTAGAATTGACATATACCCCAAGCAAACACATAGTCAGAGTAAAATGACATCACTTATAGAGGCGGAAATATCAACAGCCTGAAAATAAAGGGAAAGAACGATGCCACACCGCAGACCTGAATTAAAAAAAATTATCAAGGAACTAGAACACTTCATCAAAATCACATGTGAGTATGACCCCCAGCACCCTCATGAT
>JALSJY010000049.1 GCA_026989045.1 Hyphomicrobiales bacterium
CAGACTTAGCAATTTTTTGTGAGATTTGAGCAAGACTAGAAATAGCCTCTTTAGAGGTAAGAGCCTGCAAAGAAGCTTGAAATGGCTGGCTTTGTGATAAGATATTTTTGGTAATTTCTAAATTATTTGCCTGACTTGTTGCGCCAAGTGCTTTATCTGCAATAAGCGTTTTATCTGCATTAAGACTTTGCATTTGAGCATTAAGCATAGAGGCCGCCGCCCCAATGGGTGTTGGTGCAATCGCCTCCAGTTTAGCAATAAGAGCAGAAGTTGCAGAAATTGCCGCTTGCATGGTTTTTTCATCAATAGGCTTGCCATTTGCTAGCGAGGTCTCAATTGATTCAATTGCCTGCATTAAGTCACTAATTGCTGAAATCGCAGTTTTATTTTGCGCCTCATTAGCACCACCAAAACCATTTGCTAATAGGCCAGTAGCCATATTTGAAGAATCAGCCAAAGACGATACATCTAATGGCGAGCTATCTAAAGATACATTATTTAGTGCTGCATTAGATGTTTTTCCACTTTGATTTTCTGTTTGATTTGATGCGCTCAAGCCAAGCAAGGTTGCAATCAATGAGCCAAATTCTGAGCTTTGTGATTTTGTTGCTGATGATGAATTGGCGGACACAATAGCGCCATTAGCAGAATTAACCGCTTGGCCGCTTTGAGTAGCAATATTCATCATTACAGACATATTGACCTAAATTTTCCTTTTTGGACGCAAATATTCAACTAATGATATGCAAGAGGCTTGCCAATTTTGGAAATTAAAATATATTGTGCAATTTCAATCGGTTAGTGATTGCTGCATTTTTCAACTTCAAATTACTTATATCAAAAGGGTAATTTTAACTTAGTAGCTGGGCAAAAAATGCCTAATATAGCTATCAAATATTTGCTCTATAAGAAAAATGGGTTTATGGAAATAATAAACCGTTGGACTTTGAATCCAGATTGGGAAAAATATGTTAAATTCACTAGATATTGCAAAACCTGCTAATGAAACACGTGTTGTTGTCGCCATGTCTGGCGGCGTGGACAGCTCAGTTGTTGCAGGAATTTTAGCACAACAGGGCTATGATGTTATTGGCATCACCTTGCAACTTTATGACCATGGCGAGGCAGTTCAGCGCAAGGGGACATGTTGTGCTGGACAAGATATTGATGATGCGAAACGAGTTGCGGCCTCTTTAGGCATACCCCATTATGTGCTTGATTATGAGAAAAGATTTGAACAAATGGTGATAAATCCATTTGCTGAAGCCTATGCACGCGGCGAAACGCCAGTGCCGTGCATTACTTGCAATCAATCGGTGAAATTTGAAGATTTAATGGGCGAGGCTCGTCAATTAGGTGCTGATGTTTTAGCAACGGGTCATTATGTGCAGACCAAGCTAATAGATGCAGGCTCTCCAACTCAAAGGCGAGTTTTATTGCGCCCAATTGATAATGAACGCGATCAATCTTATTTCCTTTTTGCCACCACCCCAGATCAACTTGATTTTTTGCGTTTTCCGCTTGGTGGACTTCCCAAATCAAGGGTGAGGGAATTAGCGCATGAAATGGGGCTTGAAATTGCCAACAAACAAGATAGCCAAGATATTTGCTTTGTGCCGATGGGCAAATATGGCGATGTTATTCGCAAGCTAAAACCTGATGCACAAAAGCAGGGCGATATTGTGCATCTTGATGGACGGGTGCTTGGCACGCATCAAGGGATAATAAATTATACTATTGGGCAGCGTAGGGGCTTAGGAATTGCTGCACCCGAGCCGCTTTATGTTGTTAAGCTTGAGCCAAAAGAAAACAGGGTGATTGTTGGCCCTCGTGAGACGTTAAAAAGCTATACGGTGAAATTGCGTGATGTAAATTGGCTTGGTGAGGGGGAGTTAAAAATTTTAGCGGCGGGCAACGGCTTGGCTTTGCACGCAAAACTACGCTCAACTCGCGCCCCGCAATCATCAGTTATTCAAATAATAAATGATGAAATTTACGTAACGTTAATTGATGGCGAGCATGGTATTTCAGCAGGGCAAGCCTGTGTTTTTTATTCAGATGATAGCAATACAAGCGAAGTCTTGGGTGGTGGTTTTATAGTTGGAGCAAATAATGCAAACTAATTTGGGGCAAGCTAATTTAGTCGAAAATAAAATATGTTTAGTCACTGGTGCTTCAAACGGCATTGGATATGAGGCCGCCCTAAACTTGGCAGGCATGGGCACAAAGGTTATTTTGGCGGGACGTGACGAGAGGCGCACCTCCTTAGCAACGCAAAAAATCATTGGGCAGACTGGCAATGAAAATGTCTCTTATTTAATTGCTGATCTTTCTAATTCTGCAGGCGTGCGCCAATTAGCAAAATCCTTTTTAGATAAATTTCACAAACTCGATATTTTAATCAATAATGCAGGCGCTATGACAGGTTATCGCCAAGTCAGCGCTGATGGTTTTGAAATGAATTGGGGCTTAAACCATCTAAATTATTTCTTGCTAACTCATGAGCTTTTAGACCTGTTAAAAGCAAGCGGAACAAAGAACAGCAACGCAAGAATTATCAATGTTGCATCAATGGCGCATAAAAGGGCAACGATAAATTTTGATGATTTGCAAAGCGAAAAATCATTTAAGAAATGGCAAGCCTATGGGCAGTCAAAATTAGCAAATATTATGTTCACCTATGCTTTGGCTAAAAGGTTAGAGGGATATAATGTCACCGCCAATTGCCTGCATCCTGGTGTGGTTGCAACAGGATTTGTTGATAATATTGGCAAAATTGAAAATTTACTTTCTCCCATAATAAAGCTATTTTTAACCTCCCCACAAAAGGGCGCGCAAACCACAATTCATTTAGCTGTTTCGCCAGAAGTTGAAAATATCAGCGGGGTTTATTTCTCCAATAGCAAGCCAAAACAATCCTCCAAATTATCGCATAATGAAGCGGCACAAGAGAGGCTTTGGGAAATAAGCAAGGATCATGTGAAGATATAAAATGAAGCCTTTTCTTATTTTGCAATTGCGCCCTGAAGCACAAGCATCGGACAGTGAGTTTTCTGCAATTCTTGCTAAAGCTGGTTTAAGTAAAAGTGATGTGCATCGCATTCGCCTTGATGAAAATCCTGATATTAATCATGTAGTTTTAGATGATTATTCAGGCATTATTGTTGGCGGTGGGCCGGGCTGTGTGAGTGATGAGCCAGACAAAAAAGACCCATTAGAAAAAGCCATTGAAGACGCAATCATGGCTCGAATGGGCGAGATTGAACAAAGAGATTTTCCATTTTTAGGCTGTTGTTATGGCATGGGAATTTTAGGTCATCATTTGGGTGGCATTGTTAATAAAGAATGCTATAGCGAGCCTGTTGGTGCAGTTAATTGTTGGCTGACTGATGAGGGTAAAAATGATGATTTGCTAAAGGGAGTGCCAGATAATTTTCGTGCCTTTGTTGGGCATAAAGAGGCAGTGCAGGCCTTGCCGCCTAACTGCACAAACCTTGTTGCCTCCAAGCCATGCCCATTTCAAATGCTACGCTATAAATCAAACGTCTATGCCACACAATTTCACCCCGAAGCCGATGCAAAAGAGTTTGAAACACGCATAAATATATACCGTGATTTCGGCTATTTCCCACCAGAAGACGCAGATAAGCTAATAAAAATGGTGCAAGCTGAAAATATCGCTATGCCTGAAAAAGTGTTGCGAAATTTTGTTGGGAAATATGGGGGCTACTAAGCAATTTTTTGCTTAAACCCCCACCCCAACCCTCCCCTCAAGGGGGAGGGTTGGGGTGGGGGGTTGGCAAAATAATTATAGTGGAAAGAAAAAAATACCTAGCCCTCATGGTGATAGTTCGACATAGTGAGCTTGTCGAACTATCACTATGTCGAACCATAACCCTATTAAATATCACCCAGTGTCATCCTGAACGTAGTGAAGGATCTTATGCCACCAAGAAAGATGCTTCGGCTTCGCTCAGCATGACATCGAAGCACTTTCACTGCGAGGATACTAGCCTGCCAGCGCGAGGCATAAAAATGTGCCGACGTGGCAGTCCAAAAACCTAAACTGCAATTATCTGGACTGCTTCGTCGCTCCGCTTCTCGCAATGACGATATACCTGTTTAACGTAGTATCTTGGAAATTATTCATGCATTAGTTTCTCAAACGAATAACCGCAACCAGCACAAAGATTGCTATACTCAAGACTGTAATTATGTATATCAATACTGCTAGAACAAGCATCACACTCCCCACTTAAACTCTCTTCACAATTTAAACACATGTTATATTCTCCATTCATGATATATGTATTTTCATAACATGCGTGGCAACTGTTTATAACTGAACCACCACCACCCTTCACTGCATTGTAATCCTCATCTCCATA
>JALSJY010000050.1 GCA_026989045.1 Hyphomicrobiales bacterium
GGGCGTGAAATTTTCAGGTGATGTGGGTTTAGACTTTTTATCTGCAGCGCAAGAGATTGCTTTGAATAAAGCCGTGAATGAGGTTTTTGAACAGGTAAAAACCCATATTAGGGCTGATGATTTTGCATTGGCTATTCAGTCTTTGGCTAACTTACATAAGCCTGTCGATGAATTTTTTGAGCATGTTTTGGTTAATGATGAAGATGAAAATATTCGGGTTAATCGATTAAATCTTTTGGCTCGTTTGCGCGATGTTATGCATTTGGTTGCTGATTTTTCTGTGGTTGAGGGGTAGGGATTAGCCCCCCTTAAACGGCTCCATGCCCTCATTGGCTAATTGGTCGGCACGCTCGTTCATTTCATCACCTGCGTGTCCCTTTACCCAATGCCAATTTATTTCATGTGTGCGCACTGCTTCATCTAAGGCTTGCCAAAGTTCGACATTTTTTACTGGTTTTTTGTTGGCGGTTTTCCAGCCATTTTTTTTCCAGTTGAAAATCCATTTTGTTAAACCGTCTTTTACATATTTACTGTCGGTGTGTAGCTCAACAGTGCAATTATGTTTTAGGGCACTTAATGCCTTTATTGCGGCGGTTAATTCCATACGGTTATTTGTGGTTTCGCTTGCGCCCCCTTTTAACTCTTTTATATGACCGTTATATTGTAAAACTGCGCCCCAACCACCTGGGCCTGGATTACCAGAACAAGCGCCATCGGTGTGAATTATTATTGTTTTGCTCATTGGTTTCTTAATTCTTTTGGTAGGTTGAATGAGATATTTTCAATAGCGGTTACACTTAGACTTAAATCAATATTGAAGCGTAGTGCAAAGGCTGCAATTATTTCATCAACTAAAGTTTCAGGGGCAGATGCGCCTGCGCTTATTCCTAAGGTTGAGATATTGTTGAAAAGTGACCAATCTATTTCATTGGCTCTTTGGATTAGGGTAGATTTTTTACAACCTGAGCGCTCAGCTACTTCAACCAGACGTTTGGAGTTTGATGAATTGGGAGCGCCAACGATAATTAGTGCCTCAACATTTGGAGCTACCTGTTTTACTGCTTCTTGGCGGTTTGTTGTAGCGTAGCAAATATCTTCTTTTTTTGGTGCTTTTAGATCAGGGAAACGTTGTTTTAGAATGCTAACAATTTGTGCTGTGTCATCAATTGAAAGAGTGGTTTGTGTTACATAAGCAAGCTTGCTTGGGCTTTTTGGCGAAAGGTTTTTTGCATCATCAATAGTTTCAATAAGTTTAATTGCTTCACTTGGTAGCTGCCCCATTGTGCCTACAACCTCTGGGTGGCCTTTATGACCAATTAAAATCACGTCATATCCATCGTCATAAAGTTTTTGTGCTTCGATGTGGACTTTTGAAACGAGCGGGCAGGTTGCATCAAGGAAGAACATATTGCGGTTTTTTGCCTCTAATGGGACGCTTTTAGCTACCCCATGAGCTGAGAAAATTACGGGGGCATTTGTGTCTTTTATTTCACTTAATTCTTCAACAAAAATTGCGCCCTTGTTTTTTAAACTATCGACAACATATTTATTATGCACAATCTCGTGACGCACATAGACGGGTGAACCGTATTTTTTTAGGGCTAATTCAACAATCTGAATTGCTCTGTCAACGCCCGCACAAAACCCACGTGGAGCGCATAGGGTGATTTTTAATGGTGGTAATATTTTCATTTTTTATGAAATGCTTGCCCAAGCTTGTCAAGTCAAGTCAAATTAAACAAGAAGTTGTTTTTATATTAGAATTTTTGTGTCACAGTGGCCTGAATTGGAATAGATGAGTAAACTAAGAGGATAGTTAAGTGGAGTTAGAGCGGCAGATTTTTGCAATTGCTTCATCAAGTGGTGTTGTAAGAATTAGCAAGGAGCAAAAGTCTTTATTAGTGGGCAAGGCAAAGTGGATTGCACAGATTGCTAATGATGGCGTAGATGTTGCACCTAGCATAGTTATTACTCGCGCTGCTTGGCAGGCTCTTAGAGGGCAGGGGCAGAATTTAAATACTCCATTGCAAAGAATTTGGGTAAGAACTTTATTCAAACTTGTTAGCAAAGATAAAACTGATTTGCAGCTAGTTGTGCGCACTTCTAGTGCCCGTCATAATATAGGTTTAATGCGGGCAAAAACTGGTATTGCTCCTCCTTTATCAATTGAGGAATCGAGTGATATAAAAAGACCATTGGCGAAGGCAATTGATAATGCTTTTGCCTCTTATGCTTTTCATGACCCTGTTTGGAGCGATAAAGCAGTAGAGCATAATATTAAAAACCAGATTGTTATCATTCAGGCGATGTCGCAAGGTGAGATTGTTGAATTTGTTTCTCGTGATTTACAAACGGGTATGATTGGGCCTGCTGTTGTTAATTCAGCAAGTTTTCTGCCTGAGGATCTAGATGTAAAAAATATAATCTCCCTAATTGATAAACATGCAGGCAAGCATATGTTGTGTCTTGTGGCGCAAGAAAAAACGCAAGAAAAAAAGAGAGTGGTTTTTCTTTCTGCCCGCTCGATTAAGGCTAGTGCTAATGCAGAATTTGAGGCTAGTGTTGACAGGGTGCAAAAGGGGATTTGTTCACCCAAGCAAGTTGTTAAAGGTATTGATATTGAAGACTTGCCACAAGTTTTACATCCACGGATTGCAATTGATAGCAGCTTAAAACCTATCACTGAGGGTATTGGTGTTTCACCTGGTGCGGCGAGCGGTATTATTGTTTTTAGTTCGGAAGATGCAGTGCGTGCGCATGCTCGCTCTATTCATTCTATTTTGGTGGCTAATGAAACGGGCCCTGGTGATATTGATGGAATGAAGGCGGCAGATGGAATTATTACTGCGCGTGGTGGGCAGAATTCTCATGCGGCAATTATTGCTAGAGTATCCGCTAAGCCATGTGTTGCTGGGGTTGCATCGTTAGAAGTTGATGTGGTGAACATGCGCTGTAAAATTGGTGATATTGTTTATAAAAGCGGTGATAAAATAACCATTGATGGCTCTAGCGGGCAGATTTTTGCTGGCTCACTGAAATTAAAACAGCCTGATATTGGCGGCACAATCAGTAAATTACTGGACTGGTCTGATGGCAGTAGAACAATTGGAGTTCGCACTAATGTGGAAACGGTTGAATCTGCTCTTACGGCATTAGATTTTGGTGCAGAGGGTATTGGCCTAGCGCGTTCAGAGCATATGTTTTTTACTCATAATCGTATGGTGGCTTTACGGCGGCTTATTTTTTCTAATAGTGATAGTGATAGGGCTGAAGCACTTAATGGTTTGGTTGAATATCAAAGTGGTGATTATTCTGAGTTATTTCAGGTGATGGGATCTAAGCCTGTGACTGTGAGATTGTTTGACCCGCCATTGCATGAATTTTTACCAAAGAGTGATGAAGATATTGAAGAGACTGCAAAGTCGCTTGGGCTTGGGGTTTTCGCATTAAAAAGACGATTAGAAAACTTGAGTGAAGTAAATCCGATGTTGGGAAACAGGGGTTGCCGATTAGCAATTTCACACCCTGAAATTTTACAAATGCAGGTGCATGCAATGTTTTCTGGTGCAAGGAGAGCGCAAACTCAAACAGGTGAGCCTGTTAATCTTGAAATAATGGTGCCTTTTGTTGCTTCATCAAGAGAGGTGCAGTGGCTAGCTGCGAAGATTGATAATATTGCAAAATATGAACAGAAGCAAAGCGGCCAAGCTGTGAAATATAGTTTTGGCACAATGATTGAATTGCCTCGGGCTGCTTTAAGGGCGGGTGAAATTGCGCCAATGGTGGATTTCTTTTCGTTTGGCACAAATGATTTGACCCAAACATGTTTTGGGATTTCACGCGATGATTCTCCTGCTTTTTTGGCGGCTTATAAAAAGGAAGGGATTTATGATAATGATCCCTTTACAACCATTGATCGCTCTGGGGTTGGTGAGTTGATTAAAATTGCTATTGAGCGCGGGAAAAAAGCTAATCCTGAATTAAAAATTGGTATTTGTGGTGAGCATGCAGGGGACCCTGCTTCAATTGAATTTTTTGCCTCGCTTGATATTGATTATATTTCTTGTTCTCCTTATCGCGTGCCTGTTGCGCGCCTAGCTCTTGCGCAAGCAGAGCAGAGATAAAGAGCTTCTTGCTTCTTTGTGAGAAGGCGATTCTTTGCGCCAGTTCCTACTCAGCAAAGCCGACGAAGCATGCAACTTATAAGTTTGCTGTTCTGGATTGCCACGCTCACTATGTTTGCTAGCAAAGACGTTGGTGGAATGATTTCTAGCATGAAAATTTATATTTTGCCTAGAAATCACCTAATTTTCA
>JALSJY010000051.1 GCA_026989045.1 Hyphomicrobiales bacterium
ATGCGGAGTATAAAATGCAACGCTGTTTTTTGGTCTAGCAAGGCGGGCAAAAAAACCTCCCTTTGCCCCTTGTCCATGTAAAACATCAATTTCAAGCGAGTGAGCCAGTTTATTAAGAGCAAAAGGATTTGAAAAATCACTCAAGCCCAATGATCTGCTCATTGGTAGAGTATGAATGCCAAGCTTGAAGTTCTGCTCCATTTGCTTGCGCCATTCCTTGGCCTGTGTATATTCATTAGATCCATCAATCACCATGCCAGCTTTGTGACCGCGGTTTTCTAGCTCTATTGCGAGATCAAGCACATGTCTAAATAGTCCACCTATTGGCGCACGAAGAATAAATAATATATTTAATTTTTGATGTGGCAATTTAATATCCTTAAAACCATCGATCAAGAATTACTATTGTATCACCTGGATAAATCGGGAAATCTAATTCAACTCGCCCTTTAATCATTTCATCGCCTTGCAAACGATAGATGATTGCATAAGAGCGATTTGCGACATCGGTATATCCGCCTGCATTGCTTATTGCTGCTCGCACACTCATTCCATAAACATAGGGGAATTTGCCAGCCGCTTTGACTTCACCTTGAATAAAAAATGGACGGTATTCAGCTATTTCCACTGAAACATCAGGATTGCGCATATATCCATTAGCTAAAGCCAGAGCTATATTTGAGGAAATCTGTTGCGCAGTTAAACCGCGTGCAGGAATAGACCCAACTAATGGAAAGGCAATTGAGCCAGCATCATCAACCCGATAATTTGTGCTTAATTCCTTATCTCCATAAACGTTAATCCGCACCACATCTCCTGTATCAAGAGTGTATGGGCCTTTAGTTTCAACAAGATAGGTGTTGCTAGAAGGATTAACAGCGCAAGCCGAAATGTTAACAATGAGAAACAGGGCTAAAGCCAAGCGGATGATAAGCATAAAAAGGACCAAATAATTTAATTCATATTACTGCTCGCACGTTATAGTTAAGAATATACTTAATTTTATAATTATTTTTTCCTTAAAAAAGAGAAATATTAACTGCTTGCTTACTATAATAAGGCATTAACAATTTTACCAAATAGGGTTTATGGGTAAAAATATGACATATGAGCAAACAGATGATTTAAGAATGGATATGGGCGCATTATCGCTTGCTGTACTTAAACGTTTCCCAAGAATCATAATTGTAACAACGCTATTATTGGTTGTTACTTATTTCATATTACAAATAGTCCCGAAAAAATATGAATCCTCTGCTTCTATTTTGGTTGAGGCTCGCGAGAGTATTTTTACTAGAGCTTCAAATGATAATTCTGGATTATCTGCAGCTTTAACTGATCCCGCAATAGTAAAATCACATGAGGTGCTTATCAAATCACGTGATACAATTGCTAGAGTAGTTGAGAGTGAAAATTTAATTGATGTAGCAGAGCTTAATGGTAGCAAGCCCTCATTTGTGCGTGATCTTTTAAGTCTGTTTTCTGCCCCGATTTCATCTCAATCTCAAAAAGAACGTGTAATTTTGGCAGTGGCAAAAAGAATCAAGGTTGTTCAACTACCTGAATCAAGGGTAATAACTATATTTGTTAGAACAACAGATCCGCACCTTTCAGCGCGTATAGCAAATGCTATTGCTAATATGCATGTGCAACGTCGATCAGAGCTTTCACAAAAAGACACCTCAGATGCTTCAAAATGGTTGTTAATAGAGGTTGAAAAAATGCGCGATAAGGTAGCAAAAGCAGAAAAGGCCGTTGCTGAATACCGCGTGAATAATGATTTATTCGTTGGTACTAATAACACCTCTATTCTTGACTTGCAGCTCTCAAACATCTCAACTCAAATTACTGTTGCTCAAGAAAGAAAAAGTAACGCGCAATCTCGTGCTATGCTTATTCGGGAGTTGCTCAATTCATCACGTCCAGTTGATGGAGTGCCAGATGTGAGAGATTCAATCATTGTTCAGCGTCTAGTAGAAGACAAAGCCAAATTGCAGGGGGAGTTGGCTCAGCTATCAGCTACTCGTCTTGCAAATCATCCCGATGTTATAGCACGCACTGCTCAAGTTGCAGAAATAAATAAGCAAATCGTTGCTGAGGGGCGTAAGGTTGCTAACGCATTAGAGGCACAAGCTAAAATTGAGTCTGATTTGGTGCAGTCGCTTAAGGACGATTTAACAAGGCTAAAGATTGATGTCTCAGGCGCAACAAAAAATAGTGTAGTCCTTGCTGAATTAGAGCGTGAAGCAAAGGCGCAGCGGGATCTGCTAACAACATATTTAATGCGCTATACCGATGCTGCAGCTCGTGAGGGTGGAAATTCTGTCTTACCTGATGTGCGAGTAATAACAATGGCTGCACCTGCAATAAAAGCAGCTTCCCCTAAAAAATCTTTCATTCTATTAGCTGTTGCAATTTTATCTTTGTTTTTTCAGTTTAGTGGGGTTTTATTCTCTGAATTATTATCTGGAAGAGCAATCACACAGGTTAAGCCAAATAAAGGAAAGCACCAAGAGGAGCTTTTTACACAAGAGGAGCCAGCAAATTCTGATGGGATCATGCCAGCAATGAATATGGCACAGAATTCTAACCCTGAGGCACAGAGTCAACTTGAGTCTCAATCAAATATCAATGTCTCTCAAGCCTATATGGGAATTGAAAAATTTGCTAATCAAATTGCAAAATCTTATCCGATAATGTTTATCACCACTTTAGGTTCTGCTAGTTCTCAATCTGGTGCAACTCAGTCTATTTCAAAAACATTAGTTTCTGCTGGTAGTTCGGTTGTTGAAGTTGATGCTGGGAGTAGATTATTATCTCCAAGTCTGGGTATTACTGATCTTTGCTTTGGAAATGTAGAGTTTGGTGATGTAGTGCAACGTAGAGATAATTCAAACTTTGCTTTTGTTCCTTGGGGGCAGCATGCCTCGCTAAATCTTAATTCACCAAAAGCAGGTACTTTAATTAGTGCGCTTGGTGAAATATTTGAAACTGTTTTGGTTGATGTAGGGCGCGCTGGCATGGCATCTTCATTATCAGCTTTTGCAGGGCTAAATGCTATTGTCTTATTGGTAGTTGATGAAACTGTTAGCCAAACAGATATTGAAAATGTAAGTCGTGATATTTCAGATTTAGGGTTTCCAAATCTTCGAATTCTTAAGTCTGAATCATATCAAAGTAAAGTTGCATAATGTCTGCTTTAAAATATGGCGTCATAAAAATTGCTTTTGAGTTGCTTTACATCTCTCAATTGCCACATCTTATTCGTAAGTTTTCATCTTGCAAAGGAATAATTTTTACTTTGCATCGTGTTTTGCCAGATAAGGTTGCGCCATTTCATCCCAATGCAATATTGCAAATAACGCCTGATTTTTTAGAAGAGGTAATTACCAAGACCCGTAAAAAAGGCTTTGATATTGTAAATATTGATGAAGCTATAGCTAGAATATCATCAGATAAAAAGCAAAAACCGTTTGTTGTTTTTACTTTTGATGATGCATATAAGGACAATCTAACTTATGCTTTGCCAATTCTAAAAAAGCATAATTGTCCGTTTACGCTTTATGTGCCGACTGCTTTTGTTGACGGCAGGGGTGAATTATGGTGGCAGGTTTTAGAAGATATTATCGCAAATAATAAAAGCGTAGTTTTTGATGATTGTGAGTATCCAACATTAACAATATCTCAAAAGAAAAAAGCATTTGAAACAATTTATTGGGAAATGCGCTCTATGAAAGAGGATAGGCGTATAAAAAAGACACAAAAATTCGCCTCGTATTATAACATAGACATGTCTGCCCATTGTCAGCAGATAATTATGAATTGGCAAGAGTTAGAAATTTTTGCCAATGAAGAATTATGCACTATTGCAGCGCATAGCGTAAACCATTATGAATTAGCAAAACTATCAGATGAGGAGTTGCATTGGGAGATGCAACAATCCGCCGATATTTTAGAAGAAAAATTCCAAACAAGACCAAAGCATTTTTCTTACCCGATTGGCGCAACTCGCTCCGCCAGCACTAGAGAATATGAAAAAGCAAAACAGCTTGGTTTCTCTTCAGGGGTTACCACTTTACCGGGCGGCCTATATTCGAAGCATAAAGATGTATTATCTTCATTGCCTAGAGTATCTTTGAATGGATATTTTCAAAAAAGCCGATATATAGAGGTGTTTTTAACGGGTGCAATTTTTGGTCGTTAAAAATTTAAGTAAATTTTCTTGATAAATTATAAGAATAAAATTTGCATAGAAATTAAATAAATTTACTTCATATTTACCACTGGGGTAATTTTAGGCTCGTAATAATGGGCTTTGGAAGCATGATTCATATTTTCTCAACTTCGCTATAGTTGCATGCCTTTAGTTGAATGAAGGGATTTGTCTATAAAAGGCAATAAAGGTTTAATCTAGTCTTTTGCTGGCTAGTAGCTTTTAGGGTAATTTATATGAATAATAGCACTATAAAAGAGATATCAAAACTAATTCCATTATTTTTGGTGGTTTTGGCGATTGCAATTAGCGCTCGTCTGGTTTCAAATAATGCAATAAATAAAGCATCACAAGATAATGCGGAGCAAATAGCGCTTCAATGGTCAACAGCTATTGTAGAGCATATTCCACAAATTGAAAATATCCTAACGGGGAAGAATACTGTAGCTACTGCTACAATGACAGAATTATCCCATCGCCAACCAAAAGAAATTAAGGCCTATAGAATTTACGACAACTCAAAAACTCTTAGATTAGATCAAGCCGATACTGGATTTAAATTCAAAGAACCCCTCTCTCTTGGTAAAAAAACCTTGCAATCGATGGATAAAATAGATCAGGGACAAAGCCTGCTTTATTACAAAATCTTGCCTAATGAGGAGATGAGCGATAGGTTTGGATCACGAATGATTGCTCCAATAACTAAAGATGCTCAAAAAATTGGTTATATTGAAATCCTTACTGTTGAAACAGTGGCTTTTGAGAAATTTAGAAAACATTTTTCTATGGTAACACTAGAGTTTGTTGTGTTAATGTTAGCTGCATTTCTACTTCCCGCTATTCTATACCTTCTGAGGAGTGTTCAGCTTGATAGAGCATCAAAAAAACTCCGTCATTCTGCTGATCATGATGAGTTGACAGGAGTGCTAAATAGGAGTTCTTTTTCTAAACTCATGGAGGCGGAAATCAAGTTGGCATCTGCCCGAGGATATTCTATTGGAGTTCATTTTATTGATCTTGATAGATTCAAAGAAATCAATGACACTCGCGGCCATGGAGTGGGTGACGAAGTGCTGCAAAAATCTGCTGAGCGGATAAATAAAACTTTAGGGCCTCGCGAGCATTTAGCCCGCCTTGGCGGTGATGAATTTGCAATCATTCAGCCTTATTTTATTGGCTCATCAAATAAAGTAAGCGAGTTGGCAAATGAAATTGTAGATATTATGTCAATGCCGTTTGAAATTGAGGGATGTGAGGTTCTTATTGGAGCTTCGCTTGGATATTCTCATTTCCCACGTGATGGCAAAAAAGTTTCTGACCTGCTGCATAAGTCTGATGTTGCCCTTTATAGAGCAAAGCAAGATGGGCGTAATCGAGCATTAGAATTTGATCTATCAATGGATAAAGAGCAGATATCTCGCCGTGAAATTGGCAAGCGTATGCGCAACGCTTTGGCTCAAGATGAATTCTACTTAAATTTCCAGCCTTATTTTGATCTTGAAACCAGGCAGTTACGTGGCTTTGAAGCATTGTTGCGCTTAAATGATATAAGTGGCAATCCTATCGGTCCAGACGTGTTCATTCCCATTGCGGAAGAGTTAGGATTGATTGGTGATATTGGAGCATGGGTTTTAGAAAAGTCATGTGAAATAGCAAAAGAATGGCCGCAGAACTTGATGATTTCTGTTAATATTTCACCTGCACAATTCCAATCTCACGACATGCCAGCATTAGTAGAGCAGGTGCTAAGTGATAGTAAGCTTAACCCCAAAAGGCTTGAGCTAGAGGTAACGGAAGGGCTGCTTATTGCAGATACTCAATCGGTGTTGAGCGAATTATTAGCTATTAAACAATTGGGTGTATCAATTGCGCTAGATGATTTTGGTACAGGATATTCCTCACTTAGATATTTGTGGCAATTCCCGTTTGATAAGCTTAAAGTTGATAAATCCTTCATTGATGATGTTTGTGTTAAAGATTCAAAATCACGCGATATTCTTTCAACAATTGTAGCTCTAGGTAAAGTGTTAAACCTAGAAATTACCGCTGAAGGTGTTGAAACCCAAGAGCAGGCAGAAGTTTTGAAGAGTTTCAGTTGTGATCTCGTGCAGGGTTATCATTTTGGCAGGCCAATGAGCACAATAGATGTAGCAGCAATAATTGTTAAATCGTTTGCAAGTACGACAAAAGAAAACAATAAAATACTATTAAAACTAAAGGAAAGTGCATAGCCTTTAAAGCAAGGCAAGTCAGGAATCTTAATCTTCTTTATTTGGGCGCGCCATCCACTTTATTATTATTCCAGCAGGAATAGCCCAGAAAAAGCCTGAAATCGCAAAATAGAATAATAATAACCACGTTGGTGCAGTGGTTAAATAATGCTCATAAATTAGACTTGCAATGACTGGGTAAATAATTAGCAAGCCTAATATAATAAAAATCCCAGCAAATTTTCTAGCTCTTTGTCTCAATTGCTTAAAAACCTCATAAACTCACTCATCTGCCTATATCAGTCAGTTAAGAAAAATAGCAAGCAATATCTGATGCAAATAATATTTAACTTAAGCGCTATATTCTCATAAATATATCGAGCGGTATAATATTACCGCATCGCTAACTATTTGAATAATATAGATATAAACTTTTCTCTTGACCTTTGTTTTTTCTTCTCTATACCAACCAGCACAACGTTATTTAATAGATGAATTACATAAATTAAGGTATTAGAAAAATGAAGACTTTCTCGGCAACTCCGAGTGACATTGACAAGAAATGGATCTTGATCGATGCAAAGGGTCTGGTAGTAGGCCGTCTCGCTTCAATCATTGCGAGCCGTTTGCGTGGTAAACACCTACCAACCTTTACTCCTCACATGGACACTGGTGATAATATTGTAGTTATTAACGCTGATAAGATAAAACTTACTGGCCGCAAACTAGATCAAAGACTATTCCACTGGCATACAGGTTTTCCAGGTGGCATTAAAAACCGCACTCAGCGTGAGATTCTCGAAGGAAAATTTCCTGAGCGCGTTTTAGAAAATGCGGTTCGCCGTATGATGCCAAAAGGGCCTCTTAGTCGTGCTCAGCTTAAAAATCTAAAGATTTTTGCAGGCTCTGAGCATCCTCATGAAGCTCAACAGCCAACATTGTTAGATGTAGGCGCAATGAACTCTAAAAATGTGCGGGTGAAATAATCATGTCAGAAACAATCAACTCTTTAGAAGAGCTAGGCAATGCAGAAACACTAGAAACTGCAGTTAGTGATGCTCCTGTTTATACCCAAAAACTTGATGAGCATGGCCGCGCCTATGCAACTGGCAAACGTAAAGACGCCGTTGCTCGTGTATGGATCAAGCCAGGTTCTGGAAAAGTAACCATCAATGGACGTGAGTATGAAAATTATTTTGCTCGTCCAGTTTTGCAAATGGTTGTTCGCCAACCAATTGAAGCAGCTGAGCGCAAAGATCAATATGATATTGTTGCAACAGTTTCTGGTGGTGGCCTTTCTGGTCAAGCTGGTGCTGTGCGTCACGGTATTTCAAAAGCGCTAACCTATTTTGAGCCTGAGCTTCGTGCTGTGCTTAAAAAAGGTGGCTTTCTTACTCGTGATAGCCGTGTTGTTGAACGTAAGAAATATGGTAAAGCAAAAGCTCGTAAGTCTTTCCAATTCTCAAAACGTTAAAAACTGGGAATATTTTATATTTTCAAAAGGGTCGAGTTTTCTCGACCCTTTTTATTTAACTTAGGGTAGTTATTTTCATTCAAGGCTATCAATAGATTTTATAATATGTCACACAAAGGGACTGCTAACATTTGAAATAAAATAGGCCAGAATAATGAAAACCATTTTAATTGTTACAGATGCTTGGTATCCTCAAATAAATGGTGTGGTGCGCTCTTTAGAGAAATTAGCCCAAGTGATTAGGGATAAGGGTTATAATGTTGAGTTTTTAGAGCCATCAAGCTTTCTAACAGTTGCAATGCCCACTTATAAAGAAATCAGGCTCTCGTTAGCAATTCCAAGTGCGGTTAGAAATAAAATTATCGACATCAATCCTGATGCAATTCACATTGCAACAGAGGGGCCACTTGGGGCAATGGCAAGGCATTTTTGCAATAAAAGAAAAATACCTTTTTCAACCTCTTTTCATACCCAATATCCTGAATATATCCGTGCCCGTGCGCCTGTTCCTCTTCGCTGGACTTATGCTTATTTTAGGCGTTTTCATGCTTCAGCCCAATATTGCCTAGTGTCCTCAAAAACGGTAGCTGAAAAGCTTAAACAGCGAGGCTTTACCAATATAGTAAATTGGTCGCTTGGCGTTGACCTTGATATTTTTAACCCCAGATATAAGGTTGAAAATTTCTTTGAAGATAATTTAAGTAATAAAAAAATTACTCGCCCTGTTTTCCTATTTGTTGGTCGAGTAGCTGTTGAAAAAAACATAGAGGCTTTTTTATCTCTTGATTTGCTAGGGACAAAGCTTATTGTAGGCTCTGGGCCGCAATTAGAAGAGATGCAAAAGAAATATCCTGATGCTGTTTTTGTAGGTTCAAAAAACGGTGAGGAATTATCACAATATTATGCCAGCGCTGATTGTTTTATCTTTCCCTCTCGCACCGATACATTTGGTCTTGTGCTACTTGAAGCAATGGCATCTGGCGTGCCAGTAGCTGCCTATCCTGTGCAAGGGCCGCTAGATGTTATTGGTGAGGACTGTGATGCTGGTGTTTTGGACGAAGATTTGCAAAAAGCAGCCCTTGAAGCGGTAAAAATTGATCGAAAACTATGTAGAGAATATGCCTCAAAATTCACATGGCAGGCTAGCGCAGAAATTTTCTTAGATCATTTGCCATTTATACAAAAAGAGATAACATCCTAATAGGCGACTTTATTTAGGTTTTTTTTATAATCTTTAATCACTTGAGTGAGTTGCTCAACCGCTATCTCAGGCCCATTTTCTTTGTTAAGCTTTAAAGCTAATTCTTGAGCATGTTGTTTGTAGCTTTTTTCAGTGTAAAGCTTTTTTAGGGCGCTAGCTAAATGCTCCGATGTTATTTTGCGCAAGGGAATTGGCACTGGCCCACAGCCAAGCTCATGTACTCGATTCCCCCAAAATGGTTGGTCTACCGCTTGCGGCAAAATAAGCGTTGGGCAAGCTGCGTAAAGCCCTGCAGCAGTTGTGCCAGCGCCACCATGATGCACAACACCTGCCATGTAGGGGAATAGTTTGTCATGCGGTGCTTTATCTATTACAAAAACATTACTTGGCAGGTCATTTGGCTCTAAACCTCCCCAGCCAGTAGAAATTACAATTCTTCCACCCCATATTTTTGCAGCCTCTTTTAAAATTTGAGTGTTTTGCTTCGCTCCAAAGGGCATTGAGCCAAATCCAACATATATAGGTTTTTCTCCGGCTTTTAAAAAAGCCCTAAACTCGCTTGAAGGTTGCCAATTACTATTATCTAACACACGCCAGAATCCAGTGACTGTGGCAGTTTTTGGCCAATCATGCGGCTTTGGAGAAATGAAAGGTGAATAAGCATAAAGTGTTGTTAAGTCTTTCCCTGAAGCATCTTTTGCAAAATTACCATTATGCAGTGGATTTAGACCAAGTAACTCTTGACGGATTTTAAAGCGTGGCAGGTCAAAATAGGCTTGCTGAATACTTGCTGCGGCATAAGTTAGGCGATTGAGTAATCTGCCAAAATTTGGGGTGGGGGACAAAAAAAGCGGAAACTCATCAGTAGGGTGAATAGGCTGCAAAGCAGTCATTATCACTGGTATATCAAGCGCTTCAGCCATATCAATGCCAAAGCTTGTATTGATATTGATAATAATCGCATCTGCATTCTGCACCCCTTGCCAAGTTTTATTTGCAGCTTTAGAAATAATTTTTTGTCCTTGAGCAAGTAGGTTAGGCATATTGATTATGTGGTTTTTAGCAAAAGTATCATCAAATGAAGGTTGAGAAACAAATGATTGAATAGACTGACCAAGGCTAAAATATTTAATATCATGTTGTTGTGCAAGAATTTCAAAATCGCTAGGTGCACCTAAGCTAACATCAAAGCCATTTTTCTTAAGCTGTTTTGCAAGCGCAATATAGGGCAACACATCGCCCATTGTTCCAATAGTTGATATTACAATATGCTTACTCATCTCATTCCTAGCAGTTTAACTCTCTGTTTGTCTTTCAACTATTTACAAAGTTAGGGCACACAATTAGTAACTATAGAAGTAAAATGATTATCTATACTAACCAAGTCAATAAAAGGGCAAGGCAGATGAAAAAACAAAAGGCCGCATTATTAGGTGCTTCAGGGTATACTGGAGCAGATTTGTTACGTCTTGGTGTGTGCCATGATGGGCTTGAGTTTGTTGCACTAACTGCCAATACTCATGCAGGCAAATCTATGGCAGATGTTTTTCCGCATTTGGCTAATGCAAACTTGCCAGATTTGATTACAAATGATGAGGTTGATTGGCAAAATATTGACGTGGTTTTTTGTGGATTGCCGCATGGCACAAGCCAAACGATTATCAAACAGATTTTAGACAATAATCCCAAAATTCGCATCATAGATATGTCAGCAGATTATCGTCTTAGAGATGTAAACACCTATCGTGCAACTTATGGCGCAAAGCATATCGCCCCAGAATTACAAGAAAAAGCCGCCTATGGTCTAAGCGAGTTTAATAGAGATGCTATTAAAACCGCTCCAATCATTGCTTGTCCGGGCTGCTATCCAACGGCCAGTTTACTTGCGCTTTTGCCATTGCTAAAAGCTGGTGTAATTTCATCAAGCGATATAATTATTGATGCAAAATCTGGCGTAACAGGAGCGGGCAGGGGACTTAAACAAAATATGCTAATGGCGGAAGCCAACGAATCTATTGCCCCTTATGGCGTGGGGGTGCATCGCCACGCACCAGAAATAGATCAAGAATTAAGCAAAGCTTCAGGCGATGATATAATAGTAAATTTCACTCCGCACCTAATCCCTATGTCACGCGGTGAATTGATTACGGCGCATGTGAAATTAAATAAATCATCAAATATCAATGATTTAAGAGCAGCATTAGAATCAACATATAAAGACGAGCCATTTATCAAAATTTTAGATGCAGGGGTAATGCCGATAACTGGCCATGTAAGGGGTTCAAATTTTTGCCATATAAATGTCTTTCAAGATAGAATTAAAGGACGTGCAATAGTCATTGCAGTAATTGATAATTTAGTTAAAGGAAGCGCAGGACAGGCAATACAAAATTTTAACATTGCCTTTGGTTTTGACGAAACAACCGCCCTTGAGCAAATGCCATTATTTCCGTAAAAGAGAAAAATCATGAGTGAAATAGAGTTCCATCGCATAAAGCGCCTTCCCCCCTACGTGTTCGAGCATATCAACCCGATAAAGGCGAAAGCACGAGCGAATGGCGTTGATATTATTGACCTTGGCATGGGTAATCCTGACCTGCCAACCCCAAAGCATATTGTCAAAAAACTACAAGAAACAGTGATGGATCCACGCACTCATCGCTATTCCGCTTCACGTGGAATTCCGGGATTAAGAAAAGCCCAAGCGGCATATTATCAGCGTCGATTTGGAGTAAAACTAAATCCCGACACACAAGTTGTCGCAACGCTGGGATCAAAAGAGGGTTTTGCAAACATGGCGCAAGCTATCACCGCACCAGGTGATGTTGTGCTAGTTCCGAACCCAACCTATCCAATTCACTCATTCGGTTTCATCATGTCAGGCGGCGCTGTGCGCTCTATGCCAGCCAAGCCAAATGACGAATTTTTAGCAGTGTTAGATCGTGCGGTGCGTCATTCTATTCCAAAACCAATAGCGCTTATTCTGAACTATCCAGCAAACCCTACAGCCTATGTTGCAGAATTAGACTGGTATAAAGAAGTAGTGAAATATTGCAAACAGCACGATATTTATATCCTATCAGATTTAGCATATGCCGAAATTTATTTTGACGATAACCCGCCCCATTCGGTGTTGGAAGTTGAGGGAGCAATGGATATAACGGTTGAGTTTACTTCTATGTCAAAGACCTATTCTATGCCAGGTTGGCGAGTAGGTTTTGCGGTGGGTAATGAGCGGTTAATCAAAGCGCTCTCAAGGGTAAAATCTTATCTTGATTATGGCGCATTTACCCCCGTGCAGGTGGCAGCAACGGCGGCGCTAAATGGTCCAGATGATTGTATATTAGAAATGCGCCAAACCTATCATGCACGCCGTGATGCGTTGGTTGAGAGTTTTACTCGCGCTGGTTGGGATATCCCCGCGCCAAAATCAACAATGTTTGCTTGGGTGCCAATCCCTCCTCAATTTGCCCATCTAGGCTCACTAGAATTTGCAAAATTATTGATTGAAGAGGCAGAAGTCGCCGTAGCGCCGGGAGTAGGCTTTGGCGAATATGGCGACAACCACGTGCGAATAGCACTAGTAGAAAACGAGCAACGTATCCGCCAAGCGGCAAGGAATATCAAGAAGTTTTTGAGCAGTGAAAAAGGGCAGGGGAATATTTGAGTAGAGGCTTTCCTGAACCCTCGCCGTCGTCATTATCGGACTTGCACACTAGTGTGCAAGCACGGCATGACGGGGAGGGCGGAGTGTTAGACTCTCACTTAGGGTTTACTTCCCCTCAATCCATCATCTCATCACGCTTAAGCAACAACTCCATATCATACTCATCACGCACAGGCGGATTAGCGTCTTTTTCGTACCTGTCGTCTGAAACGGTGCAGTTTCTGCCGCATAATAAAATGGCTTTTTCTTTGACACTATCATTAAACCATATCCGTCCACCAGGAGTTGAAATATATCCATCAACTCCTTCTGAAATATCTGCCTCCAAATCAGTGCTTGATGGCAATTCACTATCTGCATAAAATGAAAAAGCACCATGGGTATGATAAGAGGCAAATATCGCAAAGTCCTCTGGCGGCTCATCAGCAAAACAGCTACCTTCCTCACCCCTTGTTGGCTCTGTGGCAATATAATTATCATTCTCATCAAGACCAAAATAGCCGCAATATTCTCTTTCATTGGCGATTGTTATCGGCTGCAGCTTATCAAAAAACTTAATGACAAAATCAATTTCATTCTGATCTTGCGCTATTGCAGCAGGAATAAAAAATAACATGGAAAATATAAACGCTGATAATAATTTCATTTTAAATCTCTTTATTAAAACCACTCAACTCAATTTGTCATTCTGAGCCGTAGGCGAAGAATCTTTGTTTTGCTTCATAATATCCTTCACTTTGTTCAGGATGACACACTAAATGTAATTCTGAACCGTAGGCGAAGAAACTTTTAATGCGCATAAGATATTTCACTTTAGCTTAATATGACATAGTAATTCTATTATTTTTCCCCTGTCATGTTTATTAACTTGCTAAAAAATACTTTAACTTACAAAACCCTATTGACCTATAGGAAAATTCCTATATGTGATAGTTTCATGAGTGATAATGATAAATTTATTGATGCTATTGAGGCATTTATTGCAAAGCATGGTTGGACTCCAACCCGTTTTGGTCGTGAAATTGCGGGCGATCCGCTTTTTGTGTTTGATTTGCGTGATGGGCGAGAGCCACGTAGCGAAACACGCAATAAAATCCTAAAATCAATGAATGATTTTAGCGATAATGGCAAGCTTACTCCGCTTCGTATCGGCGTTGCAGGTTTGGGAACAGTTGGCGCGGAGCTGGTTAGAATTTTAGCCAAAGACAGCGTAGAAATTTCTCGAAAAATCGGGCGTGAGTTAATTGTAAGCGCAGTTGGCGCACGTTCTCGCTCGCGTGATCGCGGCATTGATCTATCAAATGTAAAATGGTTTGATGACCCAGTTGCCTTAGCGAAATCTGACGATATAGATTTATTTGTCGAGCTGATTGGCGGTGAAGACGGCCCAGCATTAGCGGCAGTAAAAGCAGCTCTTTCAATAGGCAAACCAGTTGTCACTGCAAATAAGGCATTATTGGCAAAACACGGCGTGGCGCTTGCCGCAATTGCAGAAAAAGCTGGCGCGCAATTAGGATTTGAGGCGGCGGTGGCTGGTGGAATTCCAGTTATCAAGGCATTGCGCGAGGGTTTGGGCAGTGCCAGCGTAACTCGCGCCTATGGTATTATGAATGGCACATGCAATTATATTCTCTCGCGCATGGGCGTTGAAGATATTTCGTTTGAAGATTGCTTAAAAGATGCGCAAACACTTGGTTATGCCGAGGCTGATCCGACTTTTGATGTTGGTGGATTTGACACCGCGCACAAATTGGCAATTCTCGCTTCACTTTGTTTTGCAACCGAAATAGCCCCAGATGAAATTTTTATCGAAGGCATAACCGCCATAACTCAGGCCGATATAAAAGTTGCCAATGACTTGGGCTATAAAATAAAATTACTAGGCCTAACCCAACTCTCACCAGAGGGAATTGAACAAAGGGTGCACCCAACACTTGTGCCAAAAACCAGCGCTATTGCAGGCGTTGATGGTGTGTTAAATGCCGTGATGCTTGAAACAGATCATGTGCACGAATTGATGCTTGCCGGACCCGGCGCTGGCGGAGCGGCAACGGCATCTTCTGTTTTATCTGACATTTTTGATATTGCACGTGGCACAGCCGTGCCGCCACTTGGCGTGCCATCAAATGAGCTTGCTCCTTATAAACGCGCCCCAATGCGCACCCATGAGGGCGGATATTATATCCGCTTTAACGCAAAAGACGTGCCAGGAACTTTAGGCGTGATTACTACCTCTATGGGCAAGCAAGAAATTTCAATCCAAAGCATAATCCAGCGCCCAGATTTACAGGTTGCTGGCGAAGCGCAAGACAAAGAAAACACTCGCACAATCATTCTAATCACACAAAAAACTATGGAATCAAATATCCGCAAAGCCCTAGGCGAAATAGCAAAAAGCGGCATGGTAATAGGGGAAGCGCAACTAATTAGGATTGAGAAGTTTTAGTAATGATATAGCTATGAAATAGCAATTTCAGCACACTTTTTTGCGCCTCCTATGCCATTTCTACCTTTCTACCGGCGTCTTAAACCATTCCCTTTGTCACTCTGAACGAAGTGAATAATCTAAGATATTTCGCTTGCGCTCAATATGATAAGGTTTAGATTTACAATGAACTGGCAATAAAACTAATTTTCACTATAATAGTCTCATGCAAATTGAGAAACAATATTTCCTTAATATAGAAAAATCCATAAGCGAAAAGGCTTGGGTGGATCGGCTTGATCCTTTAGGCGTGCGCACGGCTGGGGCTATTAGCTCGCAATTAGGGTTGAGTGAAATTGTTGCCCGGATTTTGGCGGGGCGGGGCGTTGATGTTGATGGGGCTGAGAGTTTTTTAGAGCCGACAATTCGTGAACTAATGCCAGACCCTTCAATTTTGGTGGGTATGGATAAGCTTGCCTCAAGAATAGCCAAGGCGATTATCAATAAAGAAAATATTGCGCTTTTTGGTGATTATGATGTTGATGGCGCTTGCTCGGTAGCTTTGCTGGCTAATTTCCTGAACCATTTTGGTATAAAGGCACAGGTGCATATTCCAGATCGTGTGTTTGAAGGCTATGGCCCTAATATTGGCGCAATGGATAAATTTATTGATAATGGCGCAACGCTTATTATCACGCTAGATTGCGGCACAACCAGTTTTGAGGCTATATCACATGCAAAAACTCGTGGTGCAGATATTTTGGTGATTGACCATCACTTGGGTGATGAAAATCTACCACCCGCAAATGCAATCGTAAATCCAAATAGGGCAGATGATATTTCTGAAATGGGCTATTTATGCGCCGCTGGTGTTGCTTTTATGGTGTTAGTGGCAACTAATAGAGTTTTGCGTAATGATGGGCAAAAAAATCTGCCAGACTTGCTCAAACAGCTTGATTTAGTAGCCCTAGCAACAATTTGTGACGTTGTGCCACTGCTTGGTTTAAACCGTGCTTTTGTTTTGCGTGGGGTGGAGCTTATGCGTGCGCGCACAAATATCGGCATAGGTGCGCTGGCACTTGTGGCGCGAATAAGCGGGCCAATAAATCCCTATCATCTCGGGTTCATCATTGGCCCACGCATAAATGCAGGCGGGCGAATTAGCGATGCTTCGCTTGGCGTGCGGCTTTTAACTTCAAGCGATGAGGACGAAGTTGAGCATATTGCCAACCGTCTGCATGAGTTAAACTATGAGCGGCAAAATATTGAAATAGCGGCAGTGGAAGAAGCAAGCGCCACGGCAGAAGCTGAAATTGGCGATGGCGAGGGGTCACCTGTTTTAGTGCTGGCTTCAAAAAACTGGCATCAGGGAGTTGTTGGTCTGGTAGCAGCAAGATTAAAAGAAAAATTCAACCGCCCCGCTTTTGCAATTTCTATAACTCCAAACGGCAAAGCCACAGGGTCAGGTCGCTCAATAGCGGGGGTGGATTTAGGCTCGGCAGTGATTAAAGCAGTTGAGCAAGGCATAATTGAAAAAGGTGGCGGTCACGCAATGGCGGCAGGAATTTCGCTTTTACCAGAGCAGTTAGGCGCATTTCGCTCATTCTTGTTTGATGAGCTAGAGGCAGATATAGCAATTGCAAGAGCCAGCAATATATTAAAAATAGATGCGGCAATTACTGCCCGTGCCGCCAGTGTAGAATTTATCCATAAAATTGAACAAGCAGGCCCATTCGGCACAAAAAACTCAACTCCAATCTTCGCCTTTCCTTCTCATAAAATAAAATTTGCCAAAATTGTTGGCAAAGGCGGGCATATCAGCTTTAAATTATATTCAGGCGATGGCGCTAGCCTGCAAGCAATTGCCTTTCGTGCCGTAAATACCCCTTTGGGTGATTTATTGCTAAATTCAGTAAATGAAAAACCGCTTCACATCTGCGGAACAATAGGCATAAACCACTGGCAAGGGCGAGAAAATGCCCAACTTCGAGTGATTGATGCGGCTAATCCATAAAAAACCCACATTTCTTTTTTATGAGTAAAGCTTATCCGCTTATTTGACGGATAATGATATTTCTTAGTAAGCGAACTGAGGGGTAAAATGAGAAGCATTAAACATAGTAGAACTATTGGATTATGGACAAGAATCGGCTCAAGATTGACTGAGTGGATAGGTGGATTGTTGCTTACTTCACCAAAATGGGGCGCATTATCTATTACCTTTCCTAATGGCAAGATCAAAATATTAGGTAATAAAAATTCCAAAAGAATTGCATATATAAAGCTCAATAATTTCAAATTATTCAACAAAATACGAAAGCGCGGTACGCTTGGTTTTGCTAGCGCCTATATGAGCGGTGATATTGAAAGCGATGACTTAACGTTTCTATTTCGTTTTTTTTTAAAAAACCGTGATATCTTTGATCAAGCTGGCAAAGGTTGGGTTAGACGTGCGGCGCATGATTTAACCTATCATTTGTCACGCGCCAATTCAAAAGAAAAGGCAAGAGAAAATATTTCTGAACATTATGATTTGGGCAATGATTTTTACTCGCTTTGGCTTGATCCCTCCATGACCTATTCTTCTGCTTTTTTTGAGAATGAAAACCAGACATTAGAGCAAGCGCAAATAGCTAAATATCATAAGGTTGCAGATTTGGCAGGGATAACGGCGGGGGTGTCGGGGAAACGAGCAAAGCGAGTGACGGCGACAAACAAAAAGACTTCATCAGTTTTTGAAATTGGTTGTGGTTGGGGTGGTTTTGCTGAAATAGTCGCTAAAGATTATCAAGCGAATATATATGGAATTTCTCTATCAAAACAGCAATTGAAATATTCCAAAGCTAGAATCAAGCGTTTAGGTCTAGGAAACAGCACAAGTTTTCATTTTGAGGATTATAGAGATAGTGTTGGCCAGTTCGATTGTGTCTGCTCTATTGAAATGATTGAGGCGGTGGGGCAAGAGCATTGGCCAGCATATTTTCGTGCCGTGCATGATTTACTCAAACCAAATGGATTGGCCGCAATTCAAGCGATTACCATCAATGAGAGTAGTTTTATTGATTATAAAAAAGCCCCAGATTTCATTCAGCGCTATATCTTTCCTGGTGGTATGTTATTGACCAAACAGGCAATGTATGAGCAGGGCAAAAAAGCTGGGCTAAAACTAGAGCAAAGCGTAAATTTTGCGAAATCCTATGCAAAAACACTGGCTCTGTGGCGTGAGAATTTTATTAAACAATGGCCAAAAATTAAGGAGCTAGGATTTGATGAGGAATTCAAACGCAAATGGATATATTATCTAAGCTATTGCGAGGCTGGTTTTGATGATGGTGTTATTGATGTTGGGATATATCAATATAGGCGTGTTTAGTTCACAAAATTTAGTTGCATAAAATCTGCTGCCAAGCTTAAAATCACCTATGTTTAATTTTGAAAAATTCAACCATGCTACATCAATTTGGGATAGTGTTTCCTCCCCATTAGAGCCAGCGCAAACATTAAACGGCGATATAAGTGCTGATATTGTAATTATTGGCGCTGGAATTGTTGGGCTTTCCAGTGCGCTTCACATAGCAAAAAATGGTTATAAAGTGGTTGTTCTTGAGGGCAGGCGAGTAGGCTCAGGCGCTTCAGGGCGCAATAATGGACAAGTTATTCCCACTCTTTCAGGGGCAGAGCCAGATGAAATAATAAAAAGATATGGCGAGGTAGGTGAGCGTTTTGTTGCGCTGATAAGAGATAGTGCTGATTATTTATTTCAGCTTGCTAAAGATGAAAACATTGAATGCGAGGCAGAGCAAACTGGCTGGTTTCAGCCTGCGCATTCATTGGCGCATTTATCTATTAGTGAGTGGCGAAATGCTGCATGGCAAAAATATGGTGCGCCATGCAAAATGCTTGATAGGGCGCAATCAAGCGCTTTGATTGGCTCAAAAAACTGGTATGGCGGAATGTTAAATCCAACAGGGGGGCATATAAACCCCTTGATGTTTACTCAAGGTTTAGCAACAGCCGCCAAACGTTTGGGCGTGCAGATTTTTGAAAATAGCCCTGCTTTAAATATTAAGAAAAAACAAGATGTCTGGCAAGTTAGCACCAAACAAGGGCGGGTTAGGGGAGATAAATTATTGCTGACAACAAATGCCTATAGCGATGATTTAGCACCTGATTTAATGCCAAAAGTTGCAAAGAGCATTGTGCCAACAATTTCCTTTCAACTCGCCACAAAACCATTGAGCAAAAAATTACAAAAAAGCATTATTCCAAACCGACAAGCAATTTCAGACACAAGGGGAGATTTGCAATATTTTCGCTATGATGCTCGAAATGCTTTGATTTCTGGGGGAGCGCTTATTTATAAGGGCAATGCAAAACAACGATTAAAAAAACTTGTTGGCAATCGCTTAACAACCGCCTTTCCACAAATGGGCAAGCCAGAATTCACTCATGTTTGGTCTGGTTATATTGGCATTAGTGAAGATAGATTTCCGCACTTTTATCAGTTAGGCGATGGGTTTTGGGGCTGGTCAGGTTGTAACGGGCGTGCTTTGGCGCTGGCGGCATCTCTGGGGCGTGAATTTGCTGCCATTATTGATAGCAAGACAGATATTGCTCTACCCATGAGCGAGCCAAAGCAATTTGCCTTTCATTCAATAGTGAGAAGGCTTGCCCCATCAGCGCTTGCCTATTATCGTTTCAAAGACAAGCAAAACCCAAAAATAAAGCGATAAAAAAATGAGCGAAGAAAAATCCCAAACCACAGCAATGCAAACATTACCAATGCTTGAGCAAAGGCGAATTGAGGCACAAATTGTCAAAAATATCTATGATGTTTTGCTAGAGCGGCATGGCGAAAAGGAGGCAAACAAAGCCATAGAAATAGCAATAAAAAAAGCCGCCATTGAGCAGGGTGAAAAATTTCGCAAATTAAATGGAAAAGAACCAAGCCTAGAGGATTTTGCACAACTAGGAAAATTGTGGGAAATGGGCGGAGCGCTAAAGCGCAAAATGCACAAAAAAACAGAAAAACATCTAGAATATGACATAACCCACTGCGCTTACGCCGATATGTATAAGCAAATGGGTCTAGCCAAAATAGGGCATTTATTATCATGCAATCGCGATGGAACATTTTGCATTGGCTACAACCCAAAAATGAAACTAACCAGAACCCAAACCATAATGGAGGGAGCAGCGCATTGCGACTTTCGTTATGAATTAAGCTGATAGCATTATTAAATGCGCTTTAGATTGCGCATTCGCAAAAATATATTACTCGCTTTAGTCAGTAGTTTTTCCTACGTCTTTGCGAAGAGCGAATCGACGTGGCAATAGAAAGCCTTTAGTGTAAGCATTATGTCGCAAAGACCATGGTTTTTGCAATAAGTCAACCAGATACACTGTGGGCAGAACCAAAGCTCACTATTTGAATTTGCTACGTTGAGGCTTCACTTTTTAGCGCCTCAATAAGAAGGTCAATTTCCTCACTAGTATTATAATAATGTGGTGCAGCGCGCATAACGGTTGGAAGTCCACGCGCTTCTGCATCGAGTCTTGTGCTTGATGGGTCAGAAGTCCCGATATTTATTCCTTTGCTGCGAAGTCGTGAGACAACTTCTCTAGGAATCAAACCTTCAATAGTAAAACTAACAATTGCACATTTTTCTGCACCAATGTCTCTCAAATGCGCATTATCAATTTGCTCAATTTTTTTGCGAAGTTCGTTTGCTAAACGCCATGAGCGTTCTTGAATTTCCGTCAACCCAATACTCATTGCATATTCGGCTGCTGCACCTAAGCCTGCTCTGAGTGCATAGGAATTTTCCCAATTTTCGAATCGACGTGCATCGGTACGTAGTTGATAGTTATTCCTGTCAACCCAAGGTGCGGCGAAATGGTCAATTACTATAGGTTCTAATCGTTCGAACCAATGGCGTTTAATAAACAGAAAACCTATGCCGCGTGGACCACGTAGGAACTTTCGTCCTGTTGCAGAGAAAAAATCGCAACCGAGGTCCTTAACATCTACTGGCATTTGCCCAATTGCCTGGCAACCATCCAATAAATACGGGATATTATGGGCTTTTGCGATTTTGCCAACCTCCTTGGCTGGATTGACTAAACCGCCATTTGTGGGAATCCATGTCAACGAAATCAATGCAACGCGTTCATCAATTGCCTTTTCTAATGCGTCCAAGTCAATTGCACCGTTTTTATCACTTGGTATCACTTCGATTTCGATACCATCCCGTTTTTGTCTTTGAAGAAAAGCAACATAATTAGCGGCGTATTCAGCCTCACATGTGAGAATGCGATCCCCTTTTTTCAAAGGAAGTGCGTAAAACACATGACACCATGCTGCTGTCGCATTTTCTAGAATTGCGATTTCGTCTCTATGCGCTCCAATCAATTTAGCTATGCTGCTATATACACCGTCCAACTGGTCGATTTGTAGAGCGTGTGCTTCATACCCGCCAATCTGTGCTTCAAGAATTGTATGGTTGATTACAGCATCAACAACGGGCTTTGGCATCAACGCTGACCCAGAAGCTATTAAATGTGCTACTTGCGACACTCCCACGGTATCGTCTCTAATTTCTGCAATATTCATGAAAACTCCGTTGGAATCTGGCATGCAAAAGCGAATAAGAATCAGTTGCTCAGCAAAGAGCACATTCAGTATTTCAATGCCAGTTTTTTTTAATTTGGATTGTCGTAAGTCCGTCCAATGGAACCGTTGCAAAAACGATGGTTTTTGCGACACTAATATCTTAGATATGCGAACATTAATCAACAAGAGCTATCAGAAAGTAAAACTAACCTCAGTTTCTTTTTCTTTATACTCCCTAAATAGAGAGCCAATATGGCAAACTCATTCATATCTTGTGCCGCAGCAAAGGTGCCAGCCTGCGTGGCGTGAACGCACAAAAAAACAGCTGCCTGCTAGATATAGAGGTAGGAATTAAAAAATGATGGTACGCCCAAGGGGAATCGAACCCCTGTTTCCGCCGTGAAAGGGCAGCGTCCTAACCGCTAGACGATGGGCGCGTAACATTGAAGCTTCGTATAATGTGCTTATTCAAGAAGTGCAAGCATGTTTTGCACTATAAAGCGTTTTTTTTAACAACCGCCAAAAGTAACAGGCTTTTTATATCCTTTTGGCCTTTTTCTTACATCAATATGTATGAAATTTCTATTCGGATAGCAGCCCAAACCGCCAATAAGCTTATTCCTTTTAGCAAATGCTATCATTTTTCTTTTTGAAACCCCAGGAATAAAAATATCTGCCGCCATACATTTCACATGATAACTATTTCCAGCTCCGCCCACTTTTAGATTGTGTGAGGGGGAGCGATAGCCAGAATTCATAATCACTTTTTTACCAAAAAAGCCCTCAAAGTCCCAAATTGCTAACCTTAAAGCAGGAGATAGGCAAAAAGCGTTTACATTTGAAGATGCAACAAAAGTACCAAAATCGCTTTTATATCCTCTGTAATTTGAGCCAGAGCCATTAGCAAAAAATGCCAGTGGTGCACAGGCAGATAGCGCAAGAAGCAAAAATATAGCGGATGTAAATTTTTTCATTAACTTTAGGCCAAAATTGCAATAAGTTATCAGAGGAGTCATTAGAGATATAAAATAACAGGTAGCTTGCAAATTTCTTGCTAATGAAGAAGGTAAAAAAAGCCTTAAATTAGTGTTTTACGCATATTAGCCATGTGTAAAAATGTCACATGTTAATAAAAATAAAAGAATCTCTTAACTTTTTGTTATGAATCAGGCAAAGTGGTAAAGATAGACGTGTTGTATCTCGCCTTTTGCGAGCATTGAGTAATAGGGATAGCGGTATTATGGGGGCAAAATATTCAACTGATGGTGTTGAGCCAAGCTTAGAAGCTGAAGAGGGAGGCTCTCTTCAGGACAAAACTATTGTGCCAGCGCATGAGGGTGATATGGAGGCTGTTGAAGTTTGCGGCACTATCAAATGGTTTGATGTTGGCAAGGGTTTTGGCTTTATTGTGCCGGACGATGGCACACCCGATGTTTTACTCCATGTTACTTGTCTTCGCCGTGATGGCTATCAAACTGCCTATGAGGGCGCTCGTGTTGTTTGTGAAGCGCTTGCTCGTCCAGGTGGAATGCAAGCCTTTAGAATTCTCTCTATGGACGAAACAACTGCAAAACACCCAGCCCAACTAGAAGAGGCTCGCACCCATGTTATTGTTGAGCCAACTTCTAAATTAGAGCGATTAGAGGTGAAATGGTTTAACCGCGTGCGTGGCTTTGGCTTTTTATCTAAAGGCGAGGGACACCCAGATGTATTTATCCACATGGAAACTTTGCGCCGTTTTGGCTTAGCAGAGTTGCGCCCTGGTCAGTTTGTCCTAGCACGCTTTGGCGACGGCCCAAAAGGACTAATGGTAGCAGAAATCCGCCCCGATGGCTGGGGCGATGCACCTTCTTCTCATTGAAATTATTGAGAAAGTGGCAGGCTCGCTTCTTAAAATTCTTAGCGTTATATTCACCGTCATATTTCTTGTTGCCTGCACAAGTGAAAATAGCGCGACTATTGTCACTCAAGATGGTGCGGCACATAAATTTAGCATTGAAATTATGGACAATGATACAACTCGCGCTAAGGGCATGATGTTTCGTCAAGAGCTTGCTCCTGATGCAGGAATGTTATTTGATTTTCACGAAGAAAAACAGGTAGCTTTTTGGATGCGAAATACTTTTATTCCGCTAGATATGATTTTCATTGCCGCCGATGGCACAATAAAAAATATTCATGTAAATGCAAAACCGCAAGACCCAACCACTATTCCATCAGATGGGCCAGTGAGATTTGTTTTAGAAATAAATGGTGGCAGAAGCGTTGAGCTAGGTATTGCAAAAGGTGACCGCCTAGAGCATTTTAGAGTTAACAACTAGGGGGGAAATATGGACTGGACAAAATCAATTGATATTTATTGTGAGAGAATTACTGCTGATTTTTGGGCAGAGCCTTTTAATGCGCTAACAAATATTGCATTCATCTTAGCCGCGATAATAGGCCTTATAGTTGCAAAAAAATATAAAAAGCTAGACTTTATCAACGGCTTGTTGATTCTTTTAGCAGCAACAATCGGTGTCGGTTCATTCCTTTTCCACACTTATGCCAATAAATGGTCTGAATATGCCGATCTTATTCCAATAGCATTATTAGCAGTAATATATATTGCCTTTTCCGTGCGCCGTTTTTTCAATAAAAGCTGGTTTGGAGTTATTATTGTTGCATTAGGGTTTTTTGGTATCAGCGCTGCTTTGCTATATTTTATAACTCCATTTGTTCCAACAACACTCGCTTGGCTAAATGGCTCGCATATTTACGCTCCAGTATTATTAGGCCTGTTCGCAATGAGTTTTTCATTGCTATTTGTACGCCATAGGGCAGTAAATCTAATGCTAATGGCAACAATCACTTTCATTGTTTCTCTTAGCTTTAGAACAATTGATAGTCAAATCTGTGAAATTTTCCCAACAGGAACGCATTTTGTCTGGCACTCGCTTAATGGACTGATGATTGCTTTATTGTTAGTTGCAATAATAAAATATGGAAAAATAAAGGCGGGGGTGTCGGGGTCGGGAGCGTAGCGACCAACGGCGACATAATATAAGAAGGCGGGGGTGTCCCCGTGTCAAGCACGGGGCAGGCTCTGGTCGGGAGCGTAGCGACCAATGACAACAAGAATAAAGTAGTGATATAAAAAGTTTTATTTTTTTTGCGAGCTTTGGGCGAGCCGATGCTAGTGCATCGCCCCATCGGAGGGGCAGTGATTAGCATAGAGCCATCTTGGCTCGTCATGCTAATTGCGGT
>JALSJY010000052.1 GCA_026989045.1 Hyphomicrobiales bacterium
TTTATATTTCATATCCATATCACGCCCAGTAACTCGCATAGTTTCAATACAAGCATCGAGCGAAACTAGATGCGTTCCATCGCCGTGAATTGCAAGCGAGGCGGCGGCGACTGCTTTCACTGCGCCCATGCCATTTCGCTCAATACATGGAATTTGCACCAAGCCTTTTATCGGATCGCACGTCATGCCTAAATGATGCTCAAGCGCTATTTCGGCGGCGTTTTCTATTTGCTTATTTGTGCCGCCCATTGCTGAACAAAGCGCCGCCGCCGCCATTGCCGAAGCTGAGCCGATTTCTCCCTGACAACCAACTTCTGCACCAGATATTGAAGCGTTATATTTTATCAAGCCGCCAATCGCCGCCGCCGTTAATAGCATGTCTTGCACTTTATTTTCATCAGCATCTGGCACTTGCTTTAGATAATATTGCATCACCGAAGGCAAAACCCCTGCCGCTCCATTGGTGGGTGCTGTGACAATTCGCCCCCCAGCGGCATTTTCTTCATTTACCGCCATTGCATAAGCTGAAAGCCAATCAATCGCTGAATGTAGCGGAATATTATTTTTTTGGGCATTACCCATAAGTGCGCTATGCAAATCCCCTGCCCGTCTTTTTACATGTAGACCGCCCGGTAATTCACCCGATGCAGAAAAACCTCGCTCAATGCTCTGCTCCATCACTCGCCAGATTTTATCTAAGCCTTTGTCTAGCTCCTTTTTTGAGCTTTTAGTTAGCTCATTTGCCAATTTCATTTGCGCTATCGAAAGGTTAGAATTTTCTCCCATTTCCAACATTTCATTAGCATTATGAAACGGAAATGGAATATCTTCTGTTGTGCTTTGCTTAGGTGGCGCGTCCATTTGCGCCTCATCTAAAATAAATCCACCGCCAACAGAATAATAAGTTTCGCTTAAAATGACATCGTCATCTTTATTAGAAATAGCGAAACTAAGCGTATTTGCATGGCGAATATTTTTAGTTTTTTTATCAACGATAAGGCTCTCGCTAGGATCAAAAGAGATTTCCTGCCCAGCAATATTCAGTAATTTTTTTTCTTTTAGCTTGCTAAGTAAATTCTCAAATTTATCCATTTCTTCATCAGGAAAAAACCCAAGTAACCCAGCAAGTACTGCCCTTTGCGTGCCATGCCCAACACCAGTATGAGCAAGTGAGCCAAAAAGAGTGATTTTTAAAGAAGCGCCATCAGTGTTTTGCGCCAATTTTTCTTGAGCCAAGGCAATAAACCGATTAGCCGCAATCATTGGCCCCATTGTATGCGAGGACGAAGGGCCAATGCCAATTTTAAACATATCAAAAACACAAACGAACATTTTATCTTACCTATCCTCAAACTAATTCATTTAATGTTATTGGCACTATTAAGACAATCACTAAGTTGATTTTTTAATAGAGGAACACTCGATTAAATGTAGTCGATACAAACGGCCCGCCGTCACTCCCGCGCAGGAGGGAATGACGAGGGGGCGAAGAAAAAAACACAGCATAAAACAACCAGCAGAAGTCACACTTACTGGTTGCTTTTGAAATAAGCTAAATAATGAGATTTAAGAGCTATTTGCTCATGTGGCGCATGCGCGCTATCTCATCATACTCATCTTGTTCATGTTTTGCTTGTTCATCAGATATGCGTTTTTTCTCACGCTCACCAAGAATTTCTAGCTTTTTAAGATCTTCAAGCGCTTGAGCAAGCGCATCTTGGGCTGCCTCTTCTTGCGCCTTCATTTCATTTGCTGAATTGAGCAAATTATCGCGTCTGGTAATGGCTGCACGGGCAAATGTTGAATATGCAAAATGGGCGGCATCAGAAATACCTGTTTTTTGATGCTCAATATCAATTTGCTGATCTAGCTCGCTTGCCATGCGCTCAAAATCGCCTATCATCATTTCAATTTGCGCTAATTGCCGACGTTTTTCATCAACATTAAATTTCTTAAGCTTAATTAAGCTTTCATTTCGTGACTTCATGACTTGTACTCCTTACTCATACTCATTACTTATTACTCAAGTCGTTACTAGCTTCTTGTGCTTCTGCTTTTTCTACAATTGCCTTGAGCATTTGATAGCCCTGTTCAATTGTAGTTCGCTCTTGCCTTTGCTGGCTCAAAAACGCCTCCAGCTCAGGGTTGATAGCAATAGCGCGATCCACCTTTATATCTGATCCTTTGCGGTATGCCCCCAATCGTATCAGTTCTTCCATGTCAGCAAAAACCGACATATATTCTCTTGCCTTAGCCAAAGTTGGCCTAAAATCCTGAGGCACGCACCCCGGCATGGTGCGTGAAATTGACCTTAACACATTGATTGCTGGATATCTTCCACGCTCCGCAATCGCACGCTCCATTACAATATGCCCATCTAAAATACCTCGAACAGCATCTGCAATTGGCTCATTGTGATCATCACCTTCTACTAAAACAGTAAATAATCCTGTAACAGAACCAGAATTTTTTAATCCTGGCCCCGCTCGCTCCAATAATCTTGGTAATTCAGAGAAAACCGTGGGTGGATAGCCTTTTGCAGTGGGTGGCTCACCAATCGAGAGGCCAATTTCGCGCTGAGCCATAGCAAAACGGGTTAAACTATCCATCATGCAGAGCACTTTTTTTCCCTGGTCACGAAAAAATTCACACAGAGCTATTGTAAGATAAGCCGCCTGACGGCGCATCAAAGCGCTTTCATCAGAAGTTGCCACCACCACAACGGCTTTTTTTATGCCCTGCTCACCTAAATAATCGGTGATGAATTCATGCACTTCGCGTCCACGTTCTCCAATTAAACCAATCACTGCGACATCAACATCGGTATTAACCGCAAGCATTGACATAAGCACCGATTTACCAACACCAGAGCCTGCAAAAATACCTAAACGTTGCCCATCGCAAATAGTGGTGAATGTATTTAACACACGAACCCCAAGATCAAGCGGCGCACCAACTCTTGCCCTATCATGGGCAGGAAGCGGAGTGTTTCTTAATGGATAGGCGGTTTCCCCGCGTGCAATCATACCCTTGGTATCAATTGCCTCGCCATTAGCATTCACCACTCGACCTAACCAATCCATTGAGGGATAGGCTGCGCCATCATGAGCAGAAAAAACCGCCTTACAACCAAGTCGCACTCCCTCAATTGGGCCAAAGGGCAAACAAAGCGCATGGCCATCTCTAAAGCCGATAATCTCAGCTGCTAATTTTTTTGAATTTTGAGTCTCAATAGATACTCGCCCACCAATACGCAATTCACGCAAAGGGCCATCAACTTCAATCAAAAGCCCTTGCACAGATTTAACCCGCCCAAATACCTCAATCTCGTCAATGGCTTTAATTTCAGAAATAAGCGGTTTAATATCCATATTATCTCAATTTATTTGTATTTTTCGAATCATCAATTGGTAAATAGTAACCCAAGATTAACAAAAAAGCGCTATTTACCTATTATTAAGCAAAAAATAATGCTGCTCAAATTTTCATTTTTTTTAATAGGTAATTTTGCATATTTTGAGTCTTAAGAGTCTGTTATTACCTTTTCTTAACCTAAAACATTAAGATTTTTTATTTATTTTTTTGCTTATATTTCAAATAGTTAGCATAAGTAGTGATTTATTTTTTTACCTATTGCAAAGACTAATTAAACTTTGTTAACTATTTGTAGTTAGTTTCGAATCATACCCAGTAGGGTTTGGTTTTAGCGCATAATTTTTATGCGGTTGCAATGTTCTAGTAGGAACAATAATTTTTAGGGGAATATAAATGCGGGTACTCTTGATTGAAGATGATAGCGCAACAGCTCAAAGCATTGAGTTGATGCTTAAATCTGAAAGCTTTAATGTCTATACTACCGATTTAGGTGAAGAGGGCGCTGATCTTGGTAAACTTTATGACTATGATATAATTTTACTTGATTTAAATTTACCAGATATGAGTGGCTATGAAGTGTTGCGCACTCTAAGAGTTGCAAAAATTCAGACCCCAATTCTTATTCTTTCTGGCCTTGCTGGAATTGAAGATAAAGTTCGCGGTCTTGGTTTTGGCGCAGACGACTATATGACAAAACCTTTCCATAAAGATGAGCTAGTTGCGCGTATTCATGCAATTGTGCGTCGCTCTAAAGGGCATGCACAATCTATCATCAACACTGGTGACTTGGCGCTTAATCTTGATACGAAAACTGTTGAAGTTGGCGGGCAGCGTGTTCACCTTACTGGCAAAGAATATCAAATGCTTGAGCTTCTTTCACTTCGCAAAGGAACGACGCTTACCAAAGAAATGTTCCTAAACCACCTATATGGCGGCATGGACGAGCCAGAATTGAAAATTATTGATGTTTTCATCTGTAAATTGCGCAAAAAACTTGCAGTGGCAACAGATGGCACAAATTATATTGAAACGGTTTGGGGTCGTGGCTATGTGTTGCGTGAACCAGATGAAGGCAGTTTCTCACAATCTGCGTAATATACAAACTTAATAATCTATATTAAAAGCCTTGCGTATTCTACACGCAGGGTTTTTTGTTTTACTATTTTTGCCTTTGCGAGCGCCATTAGGCGCACGGCAGTCATGAAATTCACCTCAATACTATCTTGCTTTATATTGCTTCAAAGCAAAATCTTTTCGCAAAGACGAAGGGAATTATTTGTTGCATAAAGATATAATACTTAAGGTAATTAGGGATTTTATTCTTAAGCGCAAATTGCTGTTTGCTTGGCTTGCCCATCACTCAAACAATATAAGCCGCGATAGCCATCTTTTCTTTCAAAGTCCTCATTTATGCCAAGCAGGGTTTCTGCACCGCCAAGCATTAAAAAGCCATTTGGGTTCATAATTTTTTGAATTGCGCTCACTACTTTGCTTTTTGTTGGCACGTCAAAATAAATCAACACATTGCGACAAAAAACTAGATCCATCTTTCCAAGAGAAAATAGATTTTCAAGCAGATTTACTTTTCTAAAGCTGACCATGCTTTTAATTTGATCTGAAATTATCCAATTTGTGCCATCTTGCTTGAAATGCTCAACCAATAATTGTACAGGCAGGCCGCGCTGAACTTCAAATTGCGTATATTTACCTGCCTTGGCTCTATCAAGAGCAGATTGTGATATATCGGAGGCAATAATTTCTACTTTCAAGCCCGCCCAAAGTCGTTTATTGGCTAACAATATCATTGCCAGTGAATAAGGCTCTTGACCTGTTGAAGCGGCAGCGCACCAAATTCTAATGGGAGAATTTTTGGCTCTGGCAGCCTCTATAAGCTCTGGCAGAATTGCTTTTTCAAAATTATCAAATGGCGTATTATCACGAAAGAAAAAACTCTCATTAGTTGTCATTGCATCAACAACGGCCTCTTGCACCTGTTTGGGGGCGATGTTTAAACCGCGCTCTAAAGCCTTTAGGTCTTGAAATTTATACTGCTCAACAATTGTCGCTAAGCGAGTTTCAATTAAATATGACTTTGTATTTCCAAGCACTATGCCTGACTTTTTATGAACAAAATCAATAATACTCTGATAATCATTTACACTCATTTATCTAATCCTTATCTACCGATTTTGTCTATATTTCTTGCTATATTTTCACCCATTTCGTCTATGCCAATCAATGCTGTGCAAGCACCAGCTGCAGCAGTTGCCCCTGGCATTCCCCACACAATTGAACTTGCTTCATCTTGCGCAAAAACCGTGCCGCCAGAATGGGCAATTGCTACAGCGCCATTTGCTCCATCGCTTCCCATTCCTGTTAAAACGCTTACCAAGGCAGAATTACCATAAAATTCAGCTACGCTTTCAAACATAGGATCAACCGCAGGGCGGCAATGGTTTATCGGTGGGCTTTTATCCAATTTAATAATATTTTGCTTTTGATTATTTTGTGCAATTTTCATATGAAAACCACCTGGTGCAAGATAAAGCCGCCCTGCAATAATTGGCTCACCATCTTTTGCTTCACCGCCCTGCATGCCAGAAATTCGAGCTAGTTTTTCACCTAAAATAGTAGTGAAAGTTGGCGGCATGTGCTGGGCAACTAAAACAGGAATATTATTAAGCTTGCCATTAAGAGCGCTAAAAACTTTTGTTAGAGCTGCCGGCCCACCAGTTGAAGAGCCAATGGCTAGGATTTTCGGCACAATCAAAGATTTTTTTCGAAAAGAAAATGCCGCATTTGCACTTGGCATCGCTGCCCAAGATGATGAGGTCGTGCTTAAATTATTATCTCTTGTAGCAGGCGCAACCCGTGGCAATAAACCAGTTACTTTTCTTATCAATTCTTGTTGAAATTCATTTCTAGCATCATTGCCATCGCGAGTAAAAGATGGCTTGGCAATAAAATCAGACGCTCCCAAATTCATTGCCCTAAGGGTGACTTCTGCATTCTTCTTAGATAGGGTCGAGGCTATTAAAACTTTTGCCTTTGAGCATTTTTGTAAAATTATTGGCAAAGCAGTTATGCCGTCCATCACTGGCATTTCAATGTCTAAAATAACAATATCAGGCATTAAAGCCGCAACCTTATTAATGGCTATTTGGCCATTATCAGCACTATCAACAACCACAATATTTGGCACAGCCTCAAGCCATTTACGCACCATGCCACGCACAACAGCGCTATCTTCAACCAGCATAACTTTGATGGCATTATCACTTGTTTTTTGTAGATTTTGCAAACCCATGTTTTTCTCACTATTTTTACTAAAGCGAGTTTGGGCTAATAACCTAAGCGTGCTATTGATTATTAGCTAAGTAAGAATGCTAAGGGTGATGTTTTCAGTGCTATTTAAAAACAAAAACCAGAGGACAACCTCTGGCTTAACGTTAAAACCTCATAAGCTAATTTGCAGCTCTTAATCAGTGCAACTAATTAACTTTTTTAAAAACCTAATCAACCCATAAACGCTCGAATTTTGTTTCTAAAATTTCACGATCAAATGGCTTCATGATATATTCATTTGCCCCTGCTCTTAGTGCCATAGCAATGTGGCCTACGTCATTTTCTGTTGTGCAGAAAACTACTTTTGGCTTTGCCCCTCCATCATAAGCTCGTAAATCTTTTAAAAATTCTAGCCCTGATTTTATTGGCATATTCCAATCTAGCAAAATTGAATCTGGCATTTCTTGCATGCATTTATCATAAGCTTCTTGGCCATCTTCTGCTTCTTGCACAATATATTCCATATCTTCAAGAATTCGACGCGCTACCTTACGAACAACACTTGAATCATCTACCACCAAACACGACTTCATAGTTTTTCTCCAATCTACAAAACCCGCCTAAGCGGCATCTTGACTTAATAATTCTTCTATTAAAACATCAATATCTAAAATAACTAATAATTCATTTTTTAATCTATACGTGCCAACACAGGTTTTTGCCCACTCGCTGTTCAAGTTTACGGGATTGGCCTCAAGCTGATCGTTATTTAATGTCACCACCTCACCAATAATATCGGTTAAGAACACATAAGATTCATTGCCATAAATAACATTCACTGCAGGGCGCTCAGAATTAGTGTCATTTACAGCACCCACATCAAACACTTTACTCAAATCAATAGCCGTTAATATCCGCCCACGTAGATTTAACACACCTGCAATTTTTTGATGCGCAAGCGGCACAAAGGTAAAATTTTCTGGCATGAAAACATCTTGCACACGATCAATCGGCAAGCCAAATAACTGCCCGCCAAGCCTGATAGTGACATATTGCTGAGCATTGTTATTTGTTAAATTATCTTTGCTCATGCTGCTACCTCCACATCAATAACCCCTTCGGTTCTTTTTAATGCATCAAGCAGCCCCTTACGATCAAATTTGGCAATAAAGTCAAACATTCCTAGTTGATCTGCACGCTTTTGAGAGGCAGGGCCAACAAAAGCCGATAAAGCAATAACTGGCCAATTTGCAGCATTTTTATCTTCACTTAAGCATCTTGTTAGCGTGAAACCGTCCATATTTGGCATTTCAATATCTGTTACAACAATGTCATATTTTTCACCGCTCTTAACTAAATCATAGGCCTCTATTCCGTCTTCTACCGCGGTTACATCATAGCCAGCGCCAATTAAAACAGGAACAATCATATTGCGGAAAAACGGGCTGTCTTCGGCATAGAGTAATTTTCTTGTTTTTGGGCCAACTTGCTCTTTACGCTCAAACCAATCAGCAAATGCTAGTGGTAAATAATAGCCAACGTCCAACACTTCTGTGGCCTGCCCACTGATTATTGCGCTTCCCAAAAATCCATCGCCATTACTATCAACCTGCAACTCAAGCTTATCTTGCACAATGTCAATAATTCTATCAACAACCAAGCCCATAACCCGCTCACCCTCAGCAAATACCAATAAGGAGAAAGTGCCGTCTTTTTGTTGTTTGCCACTTTCATTAACATAAACAAGCGGCATTAAGCGGCCACGATACTGCACCATATTGCGATCACCCGAACGCTCTATTGTGCTTATGTCAAATTCCTCTAAGCGAGTAACAAGTGAAAGCGGCACTGCTTTTGGATCGCCACTACCTGCTTCAAAAATCAAAAGTGAAATGCTTCCATCATCTTTTTTAACGGCTTGCGCCTCGTCTTGTTCAAGTGAGGCTTCGCTTTCAAGAGTAGTGCCAACGGCTTGTGCAATGCCATTAGGATCAACAATCATGATCACTGATCCATCGCCCATTATGGTAGTTCCTGAGAACATTGAGACCTCTTTTAACATGTTTGACATCGGCTTAACTACAATTTCTTCTGTATGAAAAACCTCATCGACAATTATGCCAAATGAGCGTGTGCCAACTTGCGCAACTACAACAAAGGTTGAATTTGATTTTATCTTTTTATCTGGATTTTTATTCTCTATCCCAAGCAAATTTGTTAATCTCACAATTGGCAAGAGTGAGTTTCTTAGGCGTAAAACCTCTGCATCTTTGATTTTTTCAATTCGGTTTTCACTACCCATATTAACCCGCACTAACTCGCTAACAGCAAGTTGGGGAATAGCAAATCTCTCACCTGCTGTTTCAATAATCAATGCCGGAATAATAGCCAATGTAAGAGGGATTTTTATGGTGACGGTTGTGCCAAAACCCTCTTTGCTTTTTAAATCGATTGAGCCACCAATCAATTCAATATTTGTGCGCACAACGTCCATACCCACACCACGGCCAGAGACAGAGGTTACTTTTTCTGCAGTAGAAAAACCAGGGTGAAAAATATATTTTTGAATTTGATTATCGCTCATAGAGGCAATTTCAGCCTCTGATGCAAGGCCTTGAGTGAGCAGCTTTTCTTTTAGCTTTTGAGTTGGCAAACCTTTGCCATCATCAGCGATAGAAATAATAATATGCCCGCCCTCATGATAGGCTGAAAGCCTGATTGTGCCTGTTTTGCTTTTGTTGGCTTTTTGCCTCTCGTCTGGCATTTCTATGCCATGATCGGCAGAATTTCGCACCATGTGAGTTAGTGGATCACGAATAAGCTCTAGCACCTGACGATCAAGCTCTGTTTCCGCTCCCACCATATCCAAATCAATCGGCTTGCCAAGTTCAACGCTTAAGTCACGCACAATTCGCGGCAATTTACCCCATGCATTACCAATTGGCTGCATGCGGGTTTTCATCACCCCTTCTTGTAATTCAGCAGTAACATTTGAGAGCCTTTGCAATGGCGTAGCAAACTCGCTCTCTTCGTGATTTCCTTCATAACGGCGAGAAATTTCTAGCAATTGATTTCTGGTTAAAACAAGTTCAGAAACCATTGTCATCAAATCTTCAATAGTTTGAACATTCACGCGTATGCTTTGGTTGGCAAGCGAAGCCTCCCCTTTAGCTTTTTTAGTTGGTGCTGGGGTTTGCTTTTTAGCTTCCTTTGGAGGTGAAAGATCTGGCCCTTGGGCATTTTGAAAAGCTGCCTCTAAATCCTCAAGCGAAACCTCACCTGGTTTTAACTCACGCCCTAATGTGCCGCCACCTGTTGCTTCTTTTACTTGTGGGGTTTCTTCTTGTTTAGCCTCTTCTTTGGCCTCTTCTTGCTCGTCTTTTCCTGCCTTTAAATCTTCAACCTTCTCTTCAGCAACTGGATTATTCTTATCCTCAACAACACCTGCTAAAATAAGCAATCTGTTTATCAACTCATCATCACTTCCCTCAGGCTCTTGTTGAGTTTCTTCTAACTCTGCTAAAATATCTTTTATCTGATCAATTGATTCTAAAATTGTTGAAACACCATCATCGGTAACTTTTGCGCCATCACGATAAGTCCCCATCAGGGTTTCACCCGCATGAGCTAGCATTTCTAAGCGGGGTAGCCCCAAAAACCCACAAGTTCCCTTTATTGTATGGACAAGTCTAAAAACATTATCCAAAATCTGAGCATTATCAGGCTCACGCTCAAACCTAACCAATTCATTATCAACCACCTCTAAACTTTCATTAGTCTCGGTTAAAAACTCAGTTAGTAAATCATCCATAAAGTTGCCTCATAATTTGCCTGCGTATAAATTGACATAAAGTCAGGTTTTTCATGAGCAAAGGTGGACGATTTTTGGTTAATGAATAGTTTCAAATTGCAGCAACTAGTATTCGTACTTAGTTTTTTCACAAACCCACAATGAATCAAAAATGATGAGAATATTTGCACAAAATTACCAGCTAACAATATATAGTTGCCGTAACGTAACGTTCGGTTCGGCAAGTATATATTATATATTGCTCTTAATAGAGTTGGATTTGTTTCAGATATTATCTGATTGCTGGGGCAATAATTATCTAGCTGATTGGCGTTGCGATAAAGGTTAGCAGGCCATCTTCAAGTGAGAGTTGAATATCTGTTTGTGACATTCTGGCTAATAGGCCTGTATAAAAAGGTTGAATTCCTCTTGCGTCAACACCCTCTTTTGGGTTGCCAGCCAAAAGCTCTTTGGTGCCTAATGGAACAAGAGTTTTTTGTCTTTTTTCAGGATCACTAGTTGCAGAAATTTTCAAAACTTCCTTGCCTGCCTCTCCCTCAATATCAACAATCACATCACCACCCCTTGGCACACCAGCCAACACAATTACCAACATATTCATCAGCAATTTTGCTTTGTTTTTTGGCAAAAACATTGGAGGGATTTTCCACTCCAAATCCGCTTTTTCAATAGCAAAAAGAATATTTGCAACCCGCTCACATTCACGCGTATCAAATTCTGTTCCTGCGGTTGACGAAGCGCCATAAGCAAGACGGGCATATTCAAGTTTTGCTTGAGCCTGCTTGGCTGCACTTGCAATCATTTCTTTAGCAAAATCCGCCATGGCAGCCTGCTCAGGATCTGCAAGAGTTTCAAGGCCATTATTAACTGCGCCTACTGGGTTTATTAAATCATGACAGACTTTTGAGCAAAGCATTGCAGCAAGATCATTGGCTTCAAGGTCAATTATTTCAATTATTTCTTTTTCAACTGGCGTTTCTTTTATATCGGTCATGCAAATATTTCCTTATTTAAAGCGAATGGAATCAAGGGTGATAGAATCATAATTATATAGCTAGGGGAATCTAAATCTCATTTATTTGGGTGGATTGCTGGCATTAGCGGTAAAAAACTCCCAATTTCTTTGCGCCTTTATATAAGAAGAGCGCTGAGCTAGCATAAAAGCATCACGGTTTGAGATTGAATAAAATAAAAATAAACGGCCAGCAAGAACTTCATATACATTTGGATTGCCATCTGAAAGATAACCACGTGCTAGACCCATAGAGCCATGCCCGCCAAAAATCGGGCTGTAAATTTCTGGTGAAAGTGCAAAAATATCTCGATTTGCTTCATTAGAAAAAATCCAAGGAACTCCAAACCATATATATTCATACTCAGGCAAGCCCTGCACTGGCTCAGAATTAGTAAAATATGAAACAGGGTCATAACCACCAATTGCATAGCCGCTTAGCGGATCAGTAACAATTACATTTTGCAGTTGTTTTGTGCCTGCAAATGCAAGGGAAATTAAAACCACAGAAAAAGCCAATGCAAAAAACAGATATAAAAATGCTCTAAAAAGCATATTGGTTAATGAAAATTTACTTATTTGCCGTATCATTGCCACTAATTGTCACTTTAATATTTTATTGCTTCTAGAATCATAGGCTAAACAAAAATAATGAGGCCAAGGTAAAGAAGTGAAATTTTATTTACTATCAACTGGAGTTTGATAAAATGTTCAAGCGGTTTGCTGCTATAATTTTAGTGTTTTCTTCAATATTTCTAACCCCAATTAGTGTTTTTGCTCAAGCTGGTGCTGTTTCTGAAACTTATTCAAGTGATGATTTAGTCAATACAGGAAATAAATTTTTTGGTGAAGTGGCACAAGGACTTGCTGCACTAGTAGAGCGCACAGTTTCACAATATGGCCTGCCAAACGCATATATACTTGGCCAAGAAGCATCTGGCGCTCTATTTGCTGGCGCTCGATATGGTGAGGGAACTATGTATACAAGAAATGAGGGGCAGAGATCTGTTTTTTGGCAAGGCCCTTCAATTGGTTTTGATGTTGGGGGTGATGGCTCACGGGTGATGATGCTGGTTTATAACCTTCCAACAGTTGATTCTATTTATGGTCGTTATCCTGGTGTTGATGGCTCGGCCTATGTTATTGGTGGGCTTGGTATGACGGCACTTGGATATAATAATATTTATATTGTGCCTATTCGCTCAGGCATTGGCGCAAGGCTTGGGGTGAATGTTGGATATTTAAAATTCACAAAAGCACCAACTTGGAATCCATTTTAATTTATACCCCACTTTAACATTAAATATCTTTTCTATTATGATTTGCGTTTTCAATGTGAATAGCGATAAACTGTGCTGACAAATAATAGTTCTAATTGAAATGTAAAAAATTGAGCGTTGAAAATATAATTTATTTAGCTTTAGGGTTCTTAATTGCTTCCCTCTTAGCGCTGGTGATTATGTCTCGTGTCTGGAAGCGTGCTGAGCGCCTTACCAAGCGGCGCTTGGAATCTGACAGACCCGTGACAAGAGCTGAAATTTTAGCAAATAAAGATCAATTACGGGCAGAATTTGCGCTTTCAACACGTCAACTTGAAAAAACCATAGAAATTTTACGAGAAAAAATATCAAAGCAACTTGCTCAGATAAGCGAGAATAAGAATGAAAATGCAATTCTTAAATCTAAGCAAATTAAATTAACTGCTATCATTGAAGAACTTTCTCAAGATAAATTGCTTGCAAAAGAACGTATTTTAAATTTTGAAAAACAAGTTAGCGACCTTTCGCAACGTTTGCGCATGCGCGAACGGGAGTTGAGTGAAGTTAAGGCAAGAGGGCATAGTTTAAGTTCTTCTCTTATCACTCAAAAGAATGAAAATGCTGATTTAAAATCCAAGAATATTAAACAGCAAAACATTATTAAAGAATTTGATAAAACTGAAAAAACAATCAAAACACAAATATTTGAGCTTGAAGAGCAATCTAACGAACTTAAAAAAAAGCTACATTTCCATGAAAACATATTAAAAGAAAACAAGGCAAAAAGAGATAAGTTAAGCTCACAAGTTAACAACCAAGAAAATAAAAATTCTTCACTAACTGCCAAACAAGCTGAGCAGCAAGCTATAATTGAACAGCTTGATAAGAAAAATAGGGCAACTAAGGGTCAAATTACTAGGCTTAAAAAACAAGACTCAGCTCTGTCTGAACTTTTTAAAAGCCAAGAAAAAGAGTTGCAATTAATTAGAAGACAGTCAGCATCGATTTCTAACAACATCAAAAATAATGACCGTAAATCCCAAGTAACATTGGCAGAGCGACGCATTTCAAATGCCAGCGATCATCTAGATAGTCTTGCAAAAACCACTACGAAACAAATAACCACAAAAAATATTGAGAGTGATGATGATAAAATAAAAATGCTAAAAACTATGATTTCTGACTTAGAGCATGCAATTATTAGCAAAGACAGATATAGCAATAAAAAAATAATGCGCAAACAGTTGCAAGATATTGCAAAAACTACTTCATCAATTTTGACAAAGCCCAAAGCCATAAATAACAAGGCCAGCAAAAATATCGATAATAATATAAGCCTGTTTGATAGGGTTCAAAAATTTGTTGAGAAAAATGTCGATGACGCAATATCAAAAGCAAAAAATTAAAACTTATTTTTTATAATGCTTAAGCTATCCAAAATATATTCAATATCTATCCGACTTTATTATTGAGTAGCAAAATCAATATCACGAATAACTGCACCAGTTGTTCCATCTATCAAACGTAATTTTGTCTTATTATCAATGATATATGTTATTGCAATCATGCCTTCGCTTGGCACTGCTGATAAGATTTTCGCACCGGCTGGTGTGACTAAAACACCTGCAGAATATTTACTTGCTTCTAGTTGCTCAATTTTATCACCCTTAAAAATTACTATTGCAATGATAGCAATTATACCAACCAATAATAGACTCAAAGAAAAGATGAATGATTTTTTTGCTCGTGCTATTAAAGCGGCTGTATCTGGTGATATAGCTTGATTATCATCATTTGAATTATTAACTGGAGAAGACATGCCAAAAAGCCCTAAAAATGAGGTTGTTACAAATTTTATTGTTGAAGATGAAACCCCTCCAACTCGTCTAGATGCTTTTTTGGGTAAAGCACAAAACGAAATGAGCCGCACGCGTATTAAACAGCTCATTCTTGAGGGGGCAGTCTTTATCAACGGCATTAGGATAGTTGAGCCACGCCATAAGGTCAAACCTGAAGATGAAATTATTTTATCTGCCCCCCCACCAAGTGATCCTGCTCCTAAGCCACAAAATATTGCGCTTGATATTGTTTATGAAGATGATGACCTCATCGTTATCAATAAACCTGTTGGAATGGTTGTTCACCCAGCCCCTGGATCACCAGATGGAACACTGGTAAATGCACTTATTCATCATTGTGGAGATAGTTTTGCTGGTATTGGCGGGGTCAAACGCCCTGGAATAGTGCATCGGCTAGATAAAGATACTTCTGGCATTATGGTTGTAGCAAAAAACGAGAGGGCGCTAAATCACTTGGCAAAACAATTTGCAGATCATGGCAAAAAAGGTCCATTAAAAAGAAGCTATATTGCTTTTGTTTGGGAGCGTTTTCAAACTGGATCAGGCAATATTATTGCCCCGCTTGGGCGCGATAAATTTAATCGCTTAAAACAATCTGTTAGGCCAGATGGACGACATGCAATAACTCATTATCAGACTATTAGCAGATATGGCGGCAAGGGCTGGGAAATAACAAAAATGCACTGCCATCTTGAAACAGGGCGAACCCACCAAATTAGGGTTCACATGGCGCATATTAAACACCCGCTGATCTGCGATAAACTTTATGCCTCTGGCTTTGCAACAAAGGCTAGTATTTTGCCACAAAATTTACAACAAGCACTTGCCCAACTTAATCGGCAGGCATTACACGCAGCAGTTTTGGGGTTTGAGCACCCAAGAACTAAAAAAACAATGATGTTTAGCGCTAAATTACCTGACGATATGGCTAAAGTGAATGAACAGCTAGAGGCATATAATCTTGCCTAGTACAAACCCTAACTAAGCGCTGATTATTGGTGGCATAGTAATCAGCAATGATTTGGACAACAGTAGCTTGCCTACATTTAACTTTTCTATATTAGCCGAACCGAACGTTACGTTACGGCAAATTAATGAATTTAAAATATGTAGTTAACTTAATAATTTTCTGATAACACCAAAAAAACATAATCAAGAAATAAACTTATTAATGTTTTAGGGGTGTAATTGAAAAAATTTAACCTACATTCTTTTGACTTAAGTTTTTACATATCTAGATTTATATTTTATCCACTCTAGCAATATTTATTGAATTTAAAAATAATGGGGGAATTATGGCACAATCAAACCTGCCTGTATTAAGTTCTGATAATGGCCTAAATCGCTATTTGCAGGAAATTCGTAAATTTCCAATGCTAAAGGCTGATGAGGAATATATGCTTGCTAAAAACTATAAAGAGCATCAGGATCCGCAATCTGCACAAAAGCTTATTACCTCACATCTTCGATTAGTGGCAAAAATCGCTATGGGTTATCGTGGTTATGGCCTACCTATTTCTGAGGTTATTTCCGAAGGGAATGTTGGTCTTATGCACGCAGTAAAGCGCTTCGAGCCAGAAAAAGGCTTTAAGCTTGCAACCTATGCAATGTGGTGGATTAGAGCCTCAATTCAAGAATATGTTTTGCGCTCGTGGTCTTTGGTAAAAATCGGCACAACTTCTGCTCAAAAGCGCTTATTTTTCAACTTGCGCAAAGTAAAGGGACAGATTGCTGCGCTTGAAGATGGAGCAATGCACCCCGAACATATTAAACAAATTGCCGACAAGCTAAATGTAAGTGAAAAAGAAGTTGTTTCAATGAATGCTCGCCTATCTGGCGATAGTTCGCTTAATGCGCCGATGAATTCTGAAGAGGGGGCATCTGAATGGCAAGACTGGCTGATTGATAGCACTCCAGATCAAGAAACTGTGCTTGGCAATTCAGAAGAACATAATGAGCGAATGGAACTATTAAATAAAGCAATGGAAGTGTTAAATGAGCGGGAGGCAGAAATTTTTAAATCGAGACGCCTGCTTGATAAACCATTGACACTTGAACAATTAGCACAAAAATATAATGTCTCGCGTGAGCGTATTCGCCAAATTGAGGTGAGGGCGTTTGAAAAAGTGCAAGAAGCTGTAAAAGCTAGCGCACAAGAAAAAGCAAATGAGCAGGAACAAGCTAGCCTTTAGAAATAAGTTTGGTGATGATTATATCAAGCTTATCTCTATCCATTATCAATAAATATGGGCTTTTATCATTAGCCTTTGGCGTGATAGTAAATTGATGACTATTGGTTTTGTTTGAAGTGCCTGTTTTTATATTTGGGGCAAGAGTAATTTCATCAAGTGGGTATTTTAACCCCTTAGAGCCTTCAAATTCTATTTCACAAAATGGATGAATAGACAAATTCTGCCCTACCCCAATTGCAAGTGAAAACTCACCGCATGCACCAAATGCCAAGTCTTTTTCATCGATTAAAATAATATGCCTATTGCACGTATAGCGGCCAATAATATCAATTGCAGATAATGTGTGGGCAAGTCTGTTTCCACTCATGCCAAGCGCAATAGTTAAATGTGCGCTAGTTGAATAAAGGCATTTTTCAAAGTCGGTTGTTTCTTGCTCTGTAAGTTCAATCAGTCTAGTTTTTTCTGCCCAATCAGACTTATTTTTAATCGAATCCATATCACCAATAATAGCCAAGGGAGTGATATTTAGCTTGGCGCAATATTTAGCACCGCCATCGGCTGCAATTATGGTTGCGCCATTTTTATGCAATTTAAGCAATAGTTTTTTACTCACTCGCCCAGCGCCAACCAGCACTAAAATGCCATCAATTTTAAAATGTAAATTCTGTGCTTGCACAATAAACTCCTTACAAGTAATGTTTAGCAATCTCGCTGGGGTGCAACAAGACTTGTTGCTGAGAAAAACCCATTGAACCTGAACCAGATTATACTGGCGGAGGAAGTTCGAGAAGCAAAAGCTTATGCTAACTTTGTTTGGCCTTGCTTTAGCTTAACTCATCTTTTTTCAAAAGATAATCGTAATTTTTTGAAGAAGAATAATGATTAAACAATTTTTTGCAGCAATTTTATTGAGCTTAATATTTGCCATACCCGCCCATTCACAAGAAAAAAGCATACTAACCATTTATACCTATGATTCATTTTCATCTGAATGGGGCCCAGGGCCCGCGCTGAAAACAGAATTTGAAAAAACTTGCAACTGCACCCTTAAATGGGTCAGCGCCTCAAGCTCAATTTCTGCTTTACGTAAAATTCAGCTTGAGGGCGATAAAAGCAAGGCCGATATTTTACTTGGACTTGATAGCTCAATTATTTCAAAGGGTGAAACCACTAGCTTATTTGCAAACCATGGGGTTGATGAAAATGATATTATGCTGCCAAATGATTGGCGCTCTGATATTTTTATTCCCTTTGATTATGGCTATTTTGCTTTTATTTATAATAGCGAAAAACTAAAAAATCCTCCCTCCTCTTTTGTTGAATTGGCTAATATGGGTGATGATTTTAAAATCCTTATTCAAGACCCGCGCTCCTCAACCCCCGGCTTTGGTTTAATGCTTTGGCTTAGGGCTGCTTATGGTGAAAAAAGCAATGAGATGTGGGCGAATATTGCACCGCATATTATTACCGTCACGCGCTCTTGGGGTGAGGCATATAGCTTATTTCTTAAAGATGAGGCAGACATGGTTTTAAGCTATTCTACTTCACCTGCTTATCATAAATTTGCTGAAGATGATGAGCGATATAAGGCTGCAAATTTTACTGAGGGTCATTATTTACAAATTGAAGTGGCAGGAATTTTAGCAAAATCTAAAAATAAAAGTTTAGCAAAAGAGTTTCTTGAATTCCTAATTTCTAAAAAAGCCCAAGAGATAATTCCAACCACAAATTGGATGTTTCCAGTTGTTGATATTGGCCTGCCAGAAAGTTTTGATGGGCTTATTTCACCCCACGATGTTTTGATGTTTGATGGCAAAGAAATTGAAAAAAACAGCCAAAAATGGATTGATGAAATGTTTAAATCAATAGAGTGATATGGAATTAAATAGCCGCAAAATTACTGGAATTTTTATTAGCGCTTTAACTGGAATATTAGTTTTTGCAATATTTTTTATGCTTTTAAAAAATTCACCCTCTGGTGCAAAAGCTATTCGAGCAGATGTTTTTTCTTTGCTAAGTAAAAGCGCTTTTCAAGCATTTTTAAGCGTTATATTTTCGCTTTTCTTTGGTATTTTACTAGCTTGGTGTCTCAATAGATTGCGCTTTAAGGGGCGTAATATTCTTATTGGGCTTTTTGCCGCCGCTATTATCACACCAGGGTTAGTGCTTAGCGTTGGCTTGATTGAGGTTTGGGGGCGGGCTGGCTTTGTAAATAATATTTTAGGGAGTTTGGGGCTTAAGCCTATTGGTTCAATTTTTGGCCTGCATGGCATAGTTTTAGCTCATACAATTTTAAGCGGTGCATTTGTTGCAACAATGGTTTTAACCCGCTTAAATGCCATACCAACCAAAATATTAAAAACCGGCCAGAGCCTTGGCCTAAGCGCTTGGCACAGATTTTTAATAATTGACTGGCCAGCAATATCTGGCGCTTTGCCTTCGCTTGGCGCTATAATTTTCCTGTTATCTTTCACCTCTTTTCCTATAATATTATTGCTTGGCGGAGGGCCAGCAAACCAGACACTTGAGGTGGCAATATATTCAGCAATGCGATTAGATTTTGATTTAAATTATGCCGCTCAACTAGCCTTAATTCAGCTTGTCATTTGCTTTTTTATTGTCTTACCAAGTATTTTTTATCTGCCACAAATTGCAAGCGCTGGAAAAACCCAAAAGCTAAAATGGTTTGATTCTAAACCAGTTATATATCTACAGACGGGGATTTTAATTATCTGCTCTTTGATTTTTTTAAGTCCTCTTATTGCTGTTTTATTTGATGGGCTGGGTAAAAATTTAATTATAGTTTTTTCAAAAGCTAGTTTTTGGAAGGCAGGCCTAACTAGCTTAATCATTGGAATTTTTAGTGCTATATTAAACTTAGCGTTAGCCTTGGCGCTTTGCTTTGCTAGGGCTGAAATAAAAAATAAAACCTTAAGGGCTATTTTTTACGTCCCCGTATTTGCTTTTATGATTGTGCCTGCCGTGGTTTTATCATTGGGTCTATTTATTGGTATAAGAGATTTGAATATTGAGCCAGTCGTTGCTGCTCCATTTGTGCTTATTCTGGCCAATGCGTTATTAGCATTACCGTTTAGTGTTGCCATTCTTTCACCACCAATCGAAGCTGCAAATTTTAGATATTCTAAATTAACTAAATCGCTAAATCTATCTGGTTTTCGTCGCTTTAAGGCGATTGAATGGCCTATGTTGGGGTCAGAAATTGGCGTGGTGCTAGCGCTAACCTTTTGTTTTTCTCTTGGTGATTTAGGCATTATTTCATTATTTGGAACAGATGATTTTGCAACCTTGCCTTGGTTGATGGTGCGGGCAGTTGGCGCATATAGAAATAATGATGCCAGTGCTATTGCTGCAATTATGCTAATTTTAGCCTTAGTAGTTTTTTGGCTTTTACCAAAAATAATGAAGAGATTTGCAGATGCTTAAAATTGATAATATTGAATTTTCTTACCCTGAACAAACAAGCCCATTTTGTTTTAATCTTGAACTTAAAGCAGGTGAAATAATACTAATAAGCGGAATAAGCGGGGCAGGAAAATCTACCTTACTTGATTTAATTGCTGGCTTTTTAGATATAGAAAAAGGATCAATAATATTAGATGGTTTTGATATTAGCTCTCTAAAACCTCAACAGCGCCCAGTATCAATTCTGTTGCAAAGTGATAATTTATTTGAACATTTAAGCGTTAGAAAAAATCTGGCTTTAGCTCTGCCAGCAAAAACCTCCGCTATTTTGTTAAATGAAAAGGTTAAACAATCATTGGCTGAGGTAGGCTTGCAAGATTTTATTGATAAAAAGGTAGCTTTTCTTTCTGGCGGACAGAAACAGCGGGTGGCATTAGCCAGAACATTATTATTAAACAGGAAGATATTATTACTTGATGAGCCATTTAGCGCACTTGATGAAAAGGCAGCAAACGCTATGCGCGAGTTATTAAAAAAACTGGTCAAAGAATATTCTTGGCACACAATTATTGTCAGTCACAATTTAACTGACATTAAGAACCTTAATGCCAGCCATTATATTTTAGCTAATAATCAGCTTACAAAAACAGCAAGCTAGCCATTTTATTGTGAATTAGTAGCTGGTGTAGTAGAGGCATTTTTATCTGCATCTTCCCAAATTTTGAATACCTCATCAAACATTGCCTGCGCTGCTCCATCTTTTTCAAATGTGATTATGGCGCGTTTTCCTGTTCCGTAAACAAGAGCGATATCTAACCATTTTTGCGTCTTTAGCAGCTTAGTATTTTTAATCACGTCTTGATCTGCTGCACTAAGCGCAAACAGAAATGAATTTTTTACTACACGTGCAGATGCACCAATTAACGGAGAACCTTGCACTAATTCTTCATTTTTCAACAGAATGCCCGGCAAACCTTCAATTGATCCGCCAGAGAAAGTCTCACTAGTTTCAAAATTAACTTCCATCAAATGAGAGGCTGGCAGGCTTTGATCAGAGTTTCTTCTAATAAGCAATTCGACATTAAGATTTCTAGCAGGAATATTTGCTTTTGCTAATAAAATTGGCAAACCTAATTCATCAACACCACGCGACCAAGCAACCGAGCCTGAATATGGAACAGCCCCAATTGTTCCCTCTGAAGAAGCTTCTAATAATAGTGATTGCGCCCCTCCAATCTCAGTGACATTATCAGCCACCTCACTCGTAGCACTTTCAAGCTCACCTGCTGGCTCAACAGGGGTTAATGTTTCTTGCGTTGAAAGGCGCTCTTCATTTTTCTCGCCATTTTGTAAAGAATTTGCTTGGGCAACATCAGTTGCTTGGATTTCTTGCGGATTATCTAACAGGCTTCCCTCATTAGCTAAACGCTCTTCATCAAGCCTCTCTTCTACTGGGACAACAACATTAGGTGTGGCCTGAGTATTACCTGGCCCAGTTGCATCTACCTCATTAGAATTTTGATCTGGCGTGACATCGCGCACATTTGTTGCACCATTTGGTGTGTCATCAACTGCAGGGGTTTTTGTTGCATTATTTGCTTCAGCGACAGCCTCTTTGTTTGCCTCTTCAGCAACTTGAGTTGATTCTCCAAACATTGCTTCAGGGCTGATATAGCCCTGTTTAATTGCCCAATAACCTGCTAGCGCTACTCCTAAAAGTAAAAGCAATAATAAAAATAAGAAAGTAGTTAGAGCGTTTGACCTCTTTGCCATCTCTGGTGAAATATCTTTATCGATAATATCTTTATCATTTTGGAGTAGCAAAGGTTTTTGATCTTCATTTTCCACACTAGGAGCATCTTCAATTTTTTCACCGCGCGCAGCGCGATCCAATGTTTCAATTGCTTTATCAATTGTTGTTTGAGAATCAACTAATTGCTTGTCATCAATTATATCATCATTGATAATTTCAACATCAACTTCACTAGATTTTGCAACATCAATATTAACAATATCTACTTCAGGTATTTCTGCCTTGTCTAAGTCTGTTTTGTGTAAATCTATTTCTGGTGCTTTTGCCTTTTCAGAAACATTAGTAGCTTGCTTTGCTTGCGCAATAACATCATCTATTGATGAGAGAGCGTCATCTTTTATTTCTTTTTCTTCATCAGCTTCTAAATCTAAATTTATTGCTTTGACTTCATCTACAACATCACCTTCAGATTTAGCAGATGCTTCAGTCCCCTCTTCTTTTACTTCCTCTTTTTGGGTTTCTATCTCACTTGAAACTGTAATTTCATCATCAGATTCTTGGACTATATCCTCATCAGTTTTAATAAAATCTTTTGCTTGGCCAATCCAATTTTCTCGCTCGATACGCCCCTTAAAAGATAAAGCTTCATCAACATCAATAATATCTTTATCAGAAAAAGCGGCAATTTGAGCAAATTGAATAATTCCTAATTCATGTAGTTTCTCTTCTAGTTTTGGACCAATGCCAGAAATTTTTTGCAAATCATCGACCTCACCATCAGGTTTAGCAAATGATATAGAGCCATTTTTTTCTTCCTCTGGCTCAGCATCAGGCGCTACACCATCATCTTTTGCAATTTCAATATCTGCTGGCTCTACGACTTTCTCTAACTCAATTTCAACTTTTTTAGCTTCTTCTAAGGCTTTTGCTTCTGCCGCAACTTGTTCTGCTTCTACCTCTTGCAAGGCGTTTTCTTCTTCTATTGCCTCTTGTAAGGATTTTTCTTGTTTTGCTTTTGTTTCTGACAGAATTTCTTCTTCTTGTGCTTCAGCCTCTCTTTTTGTCTTCTCCTCTGCCTCAGCCTGTTTAGCTTTTATTTCGGCCTCAAGTGCCTCAGCCTCTCTTGCTGCCACTTCTGCTGCCACTTCTGCTTCTTTTGCTTCTTCTTTTATTTTTACTTCTTCTTGAGCGTTTGCCTCTGTTGCTGCCTCTTCAGCCTCTATTGCTTCTTTTTTAGCTTCTCTTTGTGCTTGTTCTTGTTGCTCTTCAAGCCTTGCTACTTCTTCGCGCTGTTTTAATGCAGCCAACAATTCTTCTGTTGCATCTTCTTCTACCTGACGAATGCAATCTTCAAGCTCTAAGCGATGTTTAGTAATTTCACGGGCAGGAAGTGGTGGCACAATGGCTCGCAATTGAGCAACCAAAGCCGTGCGGGCTTTTTCATAAACCTTACGGCGTGACGCACCATTATTTTCTGGCAAGCTATCTACTGCCTGTTTTAAAAGTCCCCGATAATCAGCCATAATACTCAACACTCATTTTTGATCAAATCCTCTTTTACATAAAATAGCATAAGCTAATATTCTAAACACTTTAGTCTTGGAATGGATCAGTTACAAGTATTGTATCATCTCTCTCTGGACTTGTGGAAAGCATAGCGACTGGCACGCCTATCAATTCCTCAATATGACGCACATATTTCACCGCCTCTGCTGGTAAATCTGCCCAACTTCTTGCACCCGCAGTTGTGCCGCTCCAGCCCTGTAAAGTCTCATAAATTGGCTTAACGCGCTTTTGCGCTCCCATTGAGGCAGGAAGATAATCTATCTTTTTACCGTCTAATTCATATCCTACCCCAATTTTTATCTCTTTCATGCCATCAAGTACATCAAGTTTTGTAAGAGCAATGCCATTGATGCCAGAAGTTACCACCATTTGGCGCACCAAAGTTGCATCAAACCAGCCACAGCGGCGTTTGCGACCTGTTACCACACCAAATTCATGTCCCTTTTCGCCTAAAAACTGCCCAATTTCATTGTTCTGCTCGGTGGGGAAAGGACCTTCACCAACACGAGTTGTATAGGCTTTGGTAATTCCAAGCACATAATCAATTGCCCCTGGCCCCATGCCAGAGCCAGTTGCTGCTTGCCCAGAAACTGTATTTGATGAAGTAACAAATGGATAAGTGCCATGATCATTATCCAAAAGCGCACCTTGCGCTCCTTCAAATAAAATGCGCGCACCATTTCGTCTTTTTTCGTCCAAAATACGCCAGACCTGCCCCATATATGGCAAAATCCTGTCTGCAACTTGCATCAATTCATCAAAAATCACCTGTCCATCAATTTCGCTTAACTCAAGGCCACGGCGAAGGGCATTATGATGGCTTAGCATTCTATCAATTTTTGGCTGTAAAGTGTCTTTTTGCGCCAAATCCATTAAACGAATTGCACGCCTGCCAACTTTATCTTCATATGCAGGACCAATGCCGCGTTTGGTTGTGCCAATAAGCAGGCCAGAACTTGAACCCTCGCGAATCGCATCAAGCTCTTTATGAAGTGAAAGAATAAGCGTGGCATTTTCTGCAATTTGCAAAATTTCAGGAGTGATATTAACACCCTGTCCTTGTAATTTTTCTAACTCGGCAACAAAATGATGCGGATCAACCACAACACCATTGCCAATCACTGATAGTTTTCCACGCACCAAGCCAGATGGCAAAAGCGAAAGCTTATAGACTTTGCCATCAATCACCAAAGTATGACCAGCATTATGGCCGCCTTGAAAACGCACCACAACATCTGCACGATTGCTTAGCCAGTCAACAATTTTTCCTTTGCCCTCGTCACCCCATTGTGAGCCGACAACTACTACATTAGCCATTTTTGATTATTCCCATTAGTTAGGTTAAGTGGTTTGCTTATTTCTGTTAGTTTCCCTATAGCAAAAAGAATGATAAAAACAAAGCCACAAGCATGATGAAAACTAATAA
>JALSJY010000053.1 GCA_026989045.1 Hyphomicrobiales bacterium
TACCGCCATTGCCACCATCTGGGCCACCAAACTCAATATATTTCTCGCGCCTAAATGAAACCGCACCAGCTCCACCAGTGCCGCTTTTAATGAAGATACGCGCTTGATCTAAAAATTTCATTTTATTTTATCCTAGAAGCTTTTTAATAAATCATCTTTTTGTTATCAGATAATTTATACTAACTCACTGTTTAATTCTAAATAGGTAACACTAACTCCCTTATGATGACCGCAATCATCTATGCGCTCATCAACAATGGTGAAAGAGCATTTTTTTAACACATTGATAGAGGCTTTATTTGCGCTAATTGCACGAGAGACAATTGGCGGGCAGATGCCTGTAGCCTTTGCTACGTTTATTATCCCAAGCGCCGCTTCACTAGCATAACCTTTGCCCCAATAAGGCTCACCCAGCCAATAGCCAAGTTCTATTTTTTTATCTAAAAATTTAGCAAAACTCATCACACCAATAAGGTTGCCATCTTTTTTAGTAATTGCATAGGCATGTTCATTATTAGTTCGGGCTATTTCATTGATAAACTCAATAGCATGTTCTTCTTTATATGGGTGGGGCAAGCGAGCCAACATTTCATAGATTTTTACATTATTTGCCAGTTCGCAAAGAATATCCACATCGTCAAGCATAGGCGCACGCAAAATCAGGCGCTTAGTTTTTATTGGCTCAGCTAGTCTATCAAAAAAATCTCTCATTATATTATTCCAAATAAAAAGGGGAGTTGGATTAAACCAATCTCCCCTAAAATTTATTTGGCTAATGCCTTGCTGAGGAGTTGGTCTCCAGCAAGTTTTGTCATTACCCTGCTGTTATTGCGCTGCCTTTGCCGGAGTTACCGACACATAGGTTTTATTTTCTGCGCGCTTGCTAAAAGTTACATTGCCATCAACAAGTGCAAAAATTGTATGGTCTCTACCAAGACCAACACCTGTACCTGGGTTCCATTTTGTGCCGCGTTGGCGCACAATGATATTGCCAGCAACTACGCTTTCACCACCGAATTTTTTAATGCCAAGACGGCGACCTGCGGTATCGCGACCGTTACGTGACGAGCCGCCTGCTTTTTTATGTGCCATGCTTACTTATCCTTTTTTTCATCAGCAGCTTTTGCCGCTTTTTGGTCAATTTTCGCGCGTGGTGCTTTACCAGCAATAAGCTCTTTAGCTTGCTCAATCCACTCTTCGCGATCAATACGACCACCAAATTTCAACTCTTCGTCAACTCTTTTTATATCAGCTTTGCTAAAGCTAGCAATATCTTTAAGTGACTTAACGCCAGCCGCATGCAATTTCTTTTCAAGCGCTGGACCAACACCAGAGATAAGCTTAATGTCATCAATGAAGTCAACTTTAGGTGCAGCCTTAGCTTTAGGTGCTGCTTTTGCCTTAGGGGCAGCTTTGGCTGGAGCGGCTTCTTTAGCACTTGATTTTTTAGCGCTTGGCTTTTTAGCGCTTGGTTTTTTACCATCTGTAAGAATTTCAAGAATTTTTACAGTTGAAAGCAATTGACGATGACCATTGCGACGACGATAACCTTGGCGACGTTTTTTCTTGAAGATAATAATGGTTTTTTGTTTTTTGGTCTCAACAAACTCAGCTGCAACAGATGCACCTTCTACCAAAGGCTCACCAATATTTACATCTTTGCCAGCACCAACCATTAAAACATTGTCAAAAACAACAGTTTCACCAGCTTCAGCTTCAAGCTTTTCAATTCTTATAATATCATTAGGGGCAACTTTATACTGTTTGCCACCAGTTTTAATAACTGCGAACATTTTTTCTTTTTCTAGTTTATCACTAGAACCTTTTTTAACAGCGCTTTATGGCGCTAATAATCAAATATAATTATTAGACTTTTTTTGGCTTTAAACTTCCAAAAGGCCTCAAACAGCTTATTTCTCATAACAAAATGGTGCATTCACCATAGCAAAAACACCACATCACCGCCTTATGTGGTGTATTTACGCAAGAGTCAAGTATTTCTCTTCCTTAATCTGCTACTTCGGCGCTGATTTTATTATAAAAATTTTTATCAACCCAACGCGCAAGAGCCGCATAACTTATTGCACCAAGCCCGATATAAAGAATTACCAAACTAATAAGCCAGCCAATGAATGGTATTAGACCTAGAAGCCAAGCCCCGACAAGGCCAGCAATTAAAGCAATGAAGCGATTACCCATTGGCTCAATATCCTGACCTAAACTGCTCATGACTTTTGAGCCAATAAACCACGCGCCCGCAACATAGCCTATTATACCAGCTAGCACTAACAACACAATTACAACGGGAACTAAAGGAATACCAATAATTGTCATAGCGAGGACTGGAATAAGACCTATAAAAGTGGCCAAGCCAAGCACTCCAAAGAAAACACTTTTCCAAGGTCTGCCAAGCGCAATATTATAGGCAATAAGGCTTTTCTTTTTGAAAATAGCTAGCCAGATAATGCCAATAACCGCAAATATAAGAATTTTAACTATTCCAGATAGCCAATCAGGGAAAAACCCCCTTACACTATCATGTGCAATGTCACGCATATCGCCAGAATAATCACTTTTCCTAAGCTTCTCAATGCTTACACGATCAGCAGAGGCAACACTGGTTGGAACAATTATATCATTTGTTGATTTAATAGTAACAAAACCATTGATTTTTGCATTGTCAGAAAAGCTGATTTTTTCACCGTTGAACATAAAATCACCTTCAATAATAGCATCAATATTGGCCTCTTGTGCAGCGATAGCTACCGAGCCTGCAACAGGCGCACTTAAAATGATGTTAGAGCCAGCCAGTCTAGCATTACCCCCAACACCCTTGCCAAGAATTGAGATATTCTCACCAGCAGTGCTTAAATCATCGCCAATATCACCATTTATAGTTATATTTCTGCCCATGGCATAAACATCACCGCCAACATCACCATTGATGGTGATAGAATAGCCTGCCGCATGCGCGTCCTCACCTACAGAGTTTAATATGTTAACATTATATCCAGTAGCAAAAATATCGCCCACAACAGACGTATCAACATTTGATTTATCTCCAGCAACAAATCTATCGCCGCCAAAGCTGTAATTTTCGGATTTATCTTGGTTCTCTTGTGCAAATAATGCAAAACTCAAACTAAAAAATGTTAAAAGAGAAATTAGGACGGTTCTTATCATAATAGCCTCCCATTTTAGCTGGCCTCTTATTTTATTTCCAATATATAGGCATAAAATAAAATAATATAAGGCATGATATTAAATTGATTCTAGTGTAATTGAGCTAAAACCTAAAGAAAGAAAATAATGATTAAAGAAAGTTTTTTAAAAGTTGATAATAAAATAACTGATGCGCTAAAAAGTGGTAAAGCTATTGTTGCTTTAGAATCTACTATCATCACACACGGAATGCCTTATCCGCAAAATTTAGAAATGGCGCGTGAGGTAGAACAAGTGGTGCGAGACAATGGCGCTGTTCCTGCAACCATTGCTATTATGGGTGGGCAGATGCGGGCTGGTTTGAGCGAGGGCGATTTAGAGCGACTAGCCAAAGAAGGTGCAAGCGCTGCTAAAGCATCACGACGTGATATGGCGGCGATTTTAGCGACCAAGAAAATGGCAGGAACTACTGTTGCCACCACCATGCAGATTTGCGCACTTGCTGGTATTAAAATATTTGCAACTGGCGGCATTGGCGGTGTGCATAGAGGGGCGAGCGAAACATTTGATATTTCAGCTGACTTAAATGAATTTAGCAAAACACCTGTTGGCGTTGTTTGTGCTGGGGCTAAATCTATTCTTGATATTGCTAAAACGCTTGAGGTGCTTGAAACAAATGGTGTGCCAGTTATTGGCTATGGCACAGATTTTTTTCCAGCTTTTTATTTGCGTAAAACCGGTTTTCTAGTTGATCAAAATTTTGAAACACCAGAGCAAATCGCCAAAATGTTAGATGTTCAGTGGCAGTTGAAAATGGGTGGTGTGTTAATCGCTAATCCCATTCCTGTTGAGAATGAAATGGATAAAAGCGAGATTGATAGATATATCAGTCAAGCGCTTAGTGAGGCAGAAAAACGAAATATCACAGGTAAAGACATAACCCCATTTTTGCTAAAAAGCATATTTGAAATGAGCAACGGAAAATCATTAAAGGCCAATATAGCTTTGGTTAAGAACAACGCAAAAGTGGCGGCAAAAATTGCACTTGCTATGACGAAACAATGAATAAAATTGGT
>JALSJY010000054.1 GCA_026989045.1 Hyphomicrobiales bacterium
GCCCATGTGATTTTATACCAAAGTAATTATTCCCAGCAACAGACCTGCCCCAACCAGTCTCTTGCGCTGCTTGTGCTATTATCAATTTAGGGTCAAGACCATAGCGATTGCCAATTTCAATAGCTAGCGGCGTTACGTCTTGTAAAAATTGTTGTTTTCTTGCAGTCATTCTATTGCCTTTCCACAACATCATAATCAGATGCGGCTATAATCCCACTGCCAATTAGCCAGCTATATAGTCTTTTTGCGGTTGGCTCTGAAATTGTTCCCATTTGCAATGTATTGGCTAAATCCATTGCAATTTGAGGATCATATAATGCTGCTCGCAATGTCTTTTTTGATTGTCTTGATGTTGTTGCTCTCATTACCCTAGACAAAACATCTAACACTGCATACCTTGCGCCAATAAATCCGCCTCTTACTTGTAGCGATCTGTTAGCTAACCCAGCCCCACTCATTCCCAGCACTGCCTCTGCCTCTGCTATTGGGCTTGTTGCTATACCTTGCCCAGATGGAGGGGGTACTAATTTGTTTTTACGCATTGCTTGAGCAATTCTTAATGCAGAATTATTATACTCCCCTAGTGCTGGTGTAATTGAAAGCCCATTCTTTTTTAGAAATTCCAAAGGGTTAGCTTGATCTAAAACATTATCCCAAACTTTCCTAGCTAGCGCATCTTTTGCCTGTTTAGTTGAAAGAGAGGATACCAAATTTCTCATTTGAGCAGGGTTTTTAATTGCATTATTAACTAAAGCATCCACATTATACGTAGTCATTGGGTTGTTGATTTTAGCAATTTCTCTAGCCAAGTAGCTATTTTCAATGGCTTCTTTTCTGTTTAATAATGACGCTCTACGCTTAACAATATCTGACATAGTTTCGCTAATGTTTTCTATTTTATTATTAAGATTAGGCATTGTTTGCAGCGCGCCTTTATTTCGACGCTTCCAAGCATTAAATAAATTTCTGTTCAACTGCCCGTCACGAACAGCACTATTATATAAATCATCGAGAGCAACATCTTGCAAAGCTCTTTGTGCTTGCGAGCCTTGAGGGAATATTTCGTTAAATTGTTTTGCTGACGATTGATTCCAACCATTAAAATACTCCTTTGCTACTTTTTCATTAGGAATTAAGTAATCACCGTCTTTCTGTGCTAAAATACGTCCAGTTGCACCTTGCTTAAATGGCTCAACAAATTCACGCCGATATATATCCCTAGCCTTTACGATATTACCAGCCATTTCCTGATCGCCAGTTGCTCTAACCGCCTCATCTATTAAACCATCAAGTTCTGATAATGCCCTTTGGAGATAAGGTTCTTGCCCACGCATCATAGGAACTGATTTTGAAATTCTTATGTCTTCGCCAATTCTCGATCTTAGCTTTAGCAGCCCATTTATTGATTGGGTGCTTTCCATTTTATTTATATCTTTAATTAAATTGTATGGTCTATTTGCCGAGTTTGCGCCTTGTTCTAATTCTGTTGAAGCAATTAATCGCTTTTTCATAGCGCCAAAATCAAATATCTCATCATTATTATTTAAACCAAAATCCTGATAAACCCTATCCATTCGCTTTTTTGCGCTAGCTCTCGCATCATAAACCCCTTCCCTAAGTCCTGCACCTACGTCACTTCTAAGCGTATTCCCTTCTAAGCGGTTAGCATAATTGGCGCTAACATCATCAAGTCTGTTAACAGATTGGTCAATCCGACCTGTTATATTAGCCTCTCTGTTGGCTCTTTGCGACAAAGCATCGTCAAGATATTGTTGAGGTGGTGCTAAATTATCTCTTGCACTAGCAACAGCTCTTTCATTTGTTGAATATCTTCTAATAGCTTCATCTAACTGCGTTCCTGACAAAGACCTTTCTAAATTTTTCTGTGTAGCTATAAATGATGGACTTTGTGTTGCCTCTCCAAGTGACGGTTTATAATCAGGAATAATTTTGTTTATTTCTGTAGTTTCATTTATTGACCTAATTGTATCATCTGTCATATTATTATTTATAGCATTAATCAATTTCGCATTTTGATGTCTTGACACTGCTGCTCCAGCACCTTTGCCAGCCTTTAACGCCTTTCTTAATAGCCCTGCCGTCATAGCACCCGCTGCAATAGGTGCGCCAATACCACCAAGCATCGCTCCAGCAAATTCAGCACCGCTATTATTAGGTGCAATTTCCCTTGCCGTCTGTGCGCCAACACCAGCACCAGCCGCACCAAGCATTTCGCCACCAAGTGCTAATGCAGGGCTTTTAGCTATTGGTTTGGCTAAATTTCTAATCATTGCTCCTGCAACTGTAGTCGCTGGTTTAACTATATTTGCTAACTGCTTTGCTTTTGAAATCAACCCAACGGCAGGGATAGTACTTGCTCCGATTTGCTCCATAACACTACCTGCAAGCCGTCCTGTTGCGTATTCTGGTTGCGGTGTATTCATTATTGTTTTTTCAAATCTCTCGCCTCCAATATTAGGAAATCTAAAATCAACATTGCCCCCAAACTCTTCAGCTATTTTATTAGCACCCCCAAGCACTGCATTAGCTACCATATTGGGTGCATTAGCTAATCCATACAGCCCTCTCCTAGCGCCATATTCTGCTTGAGAGTAAGCATCTTCTAGCATTGTTTTTTTAATAGGCGGCTGTTCTTGTGGCTGTTGAATATTAGTGTTTTGAGCAGATATATTTAAGCTCTGTGCAATTTCTTCAACTGTTGTGCTTTGTTGTTCAGGCGTCATTGTTAAAAACGCTTCATCAACTTCAACTCTTTGCCCTTGAATTTCTAAAATTGGCATTATTGAACAACCTTAAATTTAATCCCCGATGGTGTAATCCCTTGATTTAATTGAGGCGGTGCAAACGCATCATCTCCAAACCCTATGCCAATTCGTTTAATTGCTGCATTAAGCACTGCAATATTACCTTTTCTAGCATTGCGCTCCTCAATCGAGACATTAGGGTCTTGCAATATCATTTCATTATCAGCAAGTATTCTGATAAATTCTTCGTTGAGATTGTTTAGTGCTATTTTAAGAGATGCAGGTGAAGTAAAAGCACCCGTTGGTAACAAATCCTCAATTCGCTTTTGTTCAGCTATAGGGAATCTAGGATTTAGCGATAATGATTGTATCATATTTCTTTTGAAGAGCTTAAAATCATTGGCGGCGGCAGTCTCTTCTTTTGTTGCGTCACTAACCATATCGCCGATCCCTAACCCAACCTGCCCTAAAACATTCCCTGCCCCAACTTGAGCGCTGTTAATAATTCCAACAGCATCCTCTGCTTGATCTATTAAAGAATTACCTTCTGCCAACTTGTCAGCTTGTCGCATTGCATAGGTTGGGATATTATCATCAGGGCTTATTTCAGCATTTATTGGTGTTAGTGTTTGGTCTGCTTGATTATAAACACCATATTGACCAGTTACAGGATTTGTTACTCTACTTTCAACACCAGATACAATTCTAATTGCATCTTGTGGATCAATTCCTTGCTGTATCATTAAGCTAATCTCTTGAGACTTTGAGCTGGCTTTGGGCAACCCATATTCATCAACATCAGGCTCAATATTCACATTATCGAATACATAATCACCCGTATCTAAATATCTTTGCCGCCCCGATGCGTCTTTTAACATTTTACGCTCTTGAGTTTCTTGTGGCATCATCTTCTGCTGTAGCATTGCGTTTATTACGGATTGCTTGCCCTTGCCTAAATATTCATTGTCAGCTAAACCAGATAGCGCCTGAATGCTAGGGTCTGCGCCCTCGGCAAATAAATTCTCATAAGCGCTTGAGGCATCAGCCCTTTGCCCAGATTCATACTCATCGGCTTGTTCGCCATGTTGCCGTGCTAAAAGGCTACGTGTGATAGAGTTTATGCCCTCCCAAGGATTTTGAGGGACTCGGCTTGCGTTCTGCGCCATAAGGCTATCAACAAGCTTTCTTGACCTATTTAAATCACCTTGACTTTTTATACCAGTATTGCCACCGAATATGAATGAAGGAAGTTCCATTTTTAAGCCCCCAATGCCATTGAATAATTTACACGTCTTAAACCATCTTCACCAGTTGTGACCGCATCAGGATTGCGTTTTTGCACCTCTGATGCCATTAGCCCTAATCTCTTAGGTGCTGATTGTTCTTCATCCTTATAGCGATATGACCAAATATTCATACCGTTGGTTTTGCCAACTTTTTGTTTATCTTTTTTAGTTCTATCATCAGACAACATCATAAGATTTGCACCTACTCCGAACAAACCGCCAAGCATTTGATTATTATTCTGTTGCTGTTGATTATATGCGTTAAGTTGCTGATTGTAGTTATTGCTAATAAGTCCTGCAACATCAGTATTGGCAACACCAGATTGTGGGGTTTGAGCAAAATTAGGCTGTTGTATTTGTGACCCTTGAGATATAGCCATAATTTCATTAAGAGGCTGGCTTCTCGCTGTGATAGCTTCCTGCATAGCCTGATTGCGACCTGTCAATAATAACTGATTATAAGCGTCATTCTCACCCTGTGAAATATCAGATTGAGCAGAACCATAAGCATCAGAACCAATCCTAATGCCTCTATCAGCTAAACTTTGCTCTTGTTGCACACGTCTTTTCTCAAGCAATGGAGCAAGCCGATTAGAGCCTAATTCCATTAAACGTGATTCAACTGCATCATTATCAAGGCTAAACGGTTCGCTTAATAATCCCGATAGTCGTCCAGATTGCTCAACTCCTAAATCAGCAAGATTTTGCATTGTGCTAGAATTGGCATCAAATAACGCTTGTCCTGTTGGTGATAAGGTTTGCGTTGCGGTATATTGAGGCACGTCGCCTTCGCCAGCCTCTTGCGTATATGTTAAATTACCATAAGGCGTGACCTGATTAACATGATTAAGCTCTGATTGGGCAGTCGCAGTATTAATGTTTGAGGCTGTTTGAGCCTGAGCTGTTGTGACCGGATTAGGGGGTACTGGTGCGCTTCCTTTGCCCATTTTATTACCTTTCAAATGGCGAGTTCTGCCATTGTTCTTTTGTTAAAGTATAAATCATTTCATCTTCTTCGCAACCCCTTAATCGAGGTATTCTTATTTCATCAAACCCAAATCTCTTTGCAATGGAGCGCATTCTTTTATTTTTTTCTGAAACTCTCAACACTACCATTTGGCAATCAATTTCTTTGAATGGATATTCAAATATTCTATGCAATACGCCACTTAACAGCCATTTAGAACTAATTGCCGCCGCACTCATTTCTATTACTCTGGCATTAGGATCCCAATTGTGGTAAACAACCCCAGCTATTATATCTCCATCATTTCTAACCCCAATTGCTGAATATTCACCAAAGCCACGCCCTGAAAAATCATCTATGTTTTTCTCCACAAAATCAGCAACAAGTTTCTTTTCACTAACAACAATATTAAACAACTACATGCCCCTCTTCATAAGTTAAAGCAAATGATACTAATTCAGCATTAGGTGTTTTGCTTGAGCCAGAAGTTACTTGAATCTGCGGCATTATTGTATAGCCGCTCTTCCCAATAGAAACCCAAAGAGTATTTGTTGAATATAATTCATCCCCAGCGTCCCATTTAGCGACATCCCACAATCCAACATCCCATTCATTGGCATCGCCCGTAGCCATCGCATTTGGCGCTGAAGGTAAGGCTATAGTGTAATCTGTTGAAATAGATAATTGGGGGTCAAACTCCACGCTTGTTGTAAAATAAGCCTTTGCTTGAAATACTTGTTTGATATTTGAACTGCCCATATTCTCGGCATGACCAATATAAGTATGATAAACTAAAGCTCCAGAATTATCGCTACCAACATCGCCTTTGTGGATTGTGCCTGAATTAGTCCCAAAATGTAACCAATCATCATGAATAACAGCGCATCTAGTGTTCCATAAATATTTACACCAAGCGCCTGTTATTGAATTAGCTACAAAACACATATCAACATCAGATGTGCTTGTGACTGGAGTTGTGACTAATGTCATATTTTTAGCAGCCCATTTAACAATCCCCCAAGGCAAACTCCTTCTAGCAACAACAGCCTTACGCCAATCTGGCTCAATGTTTTGACTAACAGCAGAAATAGAAAGCGCCGCTGGGTCTTTTGTTATAACAGCAGAAATAGGAATAATCCCTGCCTCAGTGACAATAAGCAAATCACCGCCAATTTGCATTGAAGCATTCTTGCCCAATGGCTCTGGCATATCATACCGCCCAACTATTCGCCAATCACTGCCGCCAGGGTATGAACCTTCATAAACTGCGACCTCACCTGTAGATGAAATAAACACGCATTTATCATCAACTCCATCGCCCGCATCTAATGACCAAGTAGAGCCAAACAATAGATTGCCGCCATGTTTAAATACACCAGATAATGCAATCTCGCTAGCTGCACCGCCAATTGAATCAACTGGCAAATACCATGCGCTTTGCGAGCCGCCTTCAACAAAATATTCTCTATTTCTATAAACCCAACCTTGCGTTAACGATGATGTTGTAACACCTGTTATTGCTGGGGTTGAAACTGCCGTGATAGCTTGCCATGTTGTGCCATCAAATAATTGAGGGTCATCATCACCATTTAAAATTGTAAGATATGCTCCGCCCGATGTGGTAAATGGAACTGATGAATAATAACCGCTGGTTTGCCCAGTAATACTAGCGGCTGGTGCAACTTCTGGATTAGCAACCGAGGTAATATCAAAAACATTAGTTTCGTCTGATGCAAAGATTTTCTTAGTGCCACCATCAACATAAGTAAACATAAATTCAACTGGATTAACACCAATTGTTGCAAAAAGCGTTGATGTGCCACCTAGCCTAATACCTGTAGTTGTTGGAAACCAATTTTCTAACCGTAAACAAGCTTGCTGAAGATTTGAGGACATATTAACTGCGCTTACCCAGCCTTTAGTTGGGGCTGAAAACACTTTTGTTTGGTGTCTGCTCCTTGCTTGTGCTGCTACTGGTTTGCGCATGAAATTCATCAGCCTAACGCCTCTGGGAATGCTATGTTATTATATGATTGTCTTGGTTGCCCCACGGTTATTTGACGAGGGCCTTTGTCATTACCTATCTTTTTAGCCATATGTATTTCATAGTTAACAAAATCCTCAGCGTAGGGAAGCCCTTTATTCGCTTTCCATTGCCAAATCATACCTAACTCAAGAGCCTTTTCGTCTAAAACAAAACTGTCATCGTCTTGGTCAAACTTAATTTTATTAGCACCAGCGCTAGGACTTACAATCAAATTTGATATGTAAAAAAACTTCGCTGTGCTAGCTATAGCCATAACAGGATTAATATGGATTTGCTGACCGTAAATAGTCCACCTTCCAACAATCGTATCAAACTCTTGCACATCAAGCCCAAGCCATTCATCACTATCCATTATATGCGCCATAGGGGTGCTGGGTGATTCTGATGGCCATAACCTAGCTTTTTTAAGCATACGATCATAGTCAGGAGGGAGGCTAAAACTAGTGGCTATACCGTCACCTGTTAGCGTATGAATATATTTGAGTATTTGCCAGTCATAATCATTCGCAATTCGCATCGCCATTTCGTTAGCCACACCTTGCAATTCAATTTGCTCCCTGCTTGTGCCAGAAAACACTTGATTAGGAACATTAAGCCCTATTTTAGAAGCTACTAGTTGGCAAACACTCAAGATTGTCATTAGGCAGCCTCTTTAGCTTCCTGTGCCAATTCGTCATTTTTCTTATTAGCTTCATCAAGCAATCTTTTTCGCTTCCAAAGGTGATGCACCTCAACGCCAGCCTCTTTTAGCCAATTTTTAATATCATCATCCCCATAACTATCAAATGCCGATGCGTTTTTAGAAGGGCTATCCGCTTTAACTGTGTTGTTTTTTGTTAATGCCTCAACCTTAGCCTCAAGGTCTTTGATTTTATCACGCTGAATAGCTTCAACGGCGGGGCCACTAGAATTATCTAAATAAGCTTGTGCTTTTACTGTTAACTCATCACCATCCATGCCTAAAGCACGTTTAGCAGTGCCGCCAAGAGCCGCTAACGCCTCAACAGTGTGAACATGCAAAGCTCTTAGCTCAAGAACTTTAGCAGGTGTTAGTATTTCTGTTAATGGTGTCCCGCTTTGTGTTTGAGTTGCCCCACTTTTAAACGCCAAATATTGCTCATTATATTTTTCAGCGTAAGTCTGCTTTTCCATAATTCCAGTTTGAGGATCTTTAACAAGAGTTTGTGTAAATTCTAATGCAGGGAAAACAGCTATTGTTTGTTTATTAGCCGCCATTCTAACTTCACATACTTCAATCTCATCATATTGAGGGCGGCCTTTTGCCTTAGATGCGGCTTGATTCAATGTTGCGTGATGATAAAATCTAACAACTGTAAGCGCTTCATTTTCTTTATTATCCATTTTGTGAATTTCCTGTTTAAGAGATAAGAGAATAAGGGGGTCGTAACCCCCTAAGTATTATTTAAGATGATGCGCCATCGTCTGCAAATGGTCGAGCTATTTCAAACTCTGCCAATCCTGTTGATGGTGTGCCAACTGCTGATGCGCCATTTGCTAGCTTTACACGATCACCAACAACAACAGCATCATCGACACTACCTGCCGTTAATGTCGCATAAACTAAAGCATTATCAACATAACCCGCACTAGCCTTGCCAACTGCTTTGCCAGCGATTTGATACCAGCCAAATTGATTTGCTACATTTGCAGACATTGCAATCGCAACCTGCCCAACAGCATTTGCCGCTAGACGTGTAGTTGAATAATCATCTGCATTATACGTAACCCATGAGCCAATTACTGTTGAGGCAACGCCACGTAGGTAAATAAACTCACCTACGCCATAAGTATCATCGACTGCCGTGGCAATAGTTCCTAATGGGATTTTAGCCGATGCAGAAGTTTGGGTAATGGGTGGCATACCCAGTTGTGTATTTGTGAAAACAAAAGTCATAATATTTCCTTAGTTAAAAAATAAATTGCCCCGCACCATTAAGTGCGAGGTGTTAGCTTAAGAAGCTGGGTCAGAATCATAAAGCTTCCAGTTATACAAAGGGTTGACCATTGTTAATTCGCCCATGAAGCCAATATATTGAACAGCAGCGTCTTGATTGATAGGCATCATAGTCTTGCCAATTTTATTAAAGTTCCGCTCTGGGTGATAACGCATGCGCATTGTTGATGTATCAATGCCATAAGTCGTATTAGCTGGCATATTCGAGCCGATACCACCATCTTGAACAATTTCAGCGGAACGTCCAGCACCAAAGTATTTCAATGTTTGAAAGCCAAGTTTACCTAACCCAGTTTCATCATTGATACGTTGGATTGCAACCGTTGCTGCATCATAAGCAGAATAATGTTCTGAGGACATTAGCAGTAAGTCTGCACCACGCTTGCCACGTGATCGCTGTGTCATAATATCATTTAGGAATGGTCTAATAGTAGTTGATGTTACTTGAGTTCCAATACCAGTGTTATATGTGTCAGCATCAAAAGACGATGTTTGCCAAATCGCATTTGATCTAGCGATACCGCCGTATGTTCCAGCGTTTACAATTGTTGGGATTGCAAGTTGCAGTCCGCCAAGCTCTTTGCCGCCTGAGCCTGTGCCATCGGAATGGATAGCTCTGCCCATTTCGTCAGTTAGTTCCATTTCAGCGGCTTCGATATGAGCCTCGAAAATATCCATTAACTGTGATGAGCCTGAGTTATTTAAAACATCTTCGTTAGCCAAAGACACCCCAACCGCTACCATTTTAGCTATAAACTCAGCGTCATTGAATAGTTCGGCAGGGGAATTACTCATTGTATCAAAACCATTATACCAAGTGACGTTGCCACTTTTTGCATAAAGTAACCGTTCACGGATTCTTGGCCCTGAATATTTCTTCCAGCCGCCTTTGCGTTTTAATGCTGCTAATAGTGGGTTATCATCTGATACTAAATCTTGATAGCCTGATGAACGATCTTCAAGTGCAAGAGAGAGAATCTCTTGATTCTTTTCTACTGTGGATAAAGGCATTTAAGCCTCCTTAAATTTATGTCAATTAACAACACTTAATGCGTGTTTAATTGAATCTTTAATTGATGAACTAGTGCGCTTTCTGCTAATTTCTGAACCTGCATTCGGCGAACCTATGATTGATTTTTGCCCTTTGAGGGTTTGAGCCTCTTGGCTGGGTGTCGGCTGAACGACTTGCGCAGTCTGAACTGCTTGTGACGCATTAGCGGCTGGGTTTAATAATTCCGCCTGTCTATACGCTTCTGATAAATCTAGCGTTCGCCCTGAACTGATGAGAAAAGCCATATCAGGCTCTAACTCGTCAAATCTAGGGTGATTAGCCTTAAATTCATTTACTTGATTTTGGATAGCACTTTCTTGACTTGATTGCAAGTTGTTAGTTACTTTGCCCATTTCATTCCGTAAAGTTGCTATTTCATGTTGCAAACCTAAAACAATAGAGTCTTGTTGTGTTTGGACTTCATCTAATGGTTGCCCTAATACATGAGCCGCAATTTCTCTTAATGTATAGCCCTTTTGCGTGGCTATCTGGTCTAAGCCAGCAACAATATCTGTTTCTAATAAACCATCAATTTGAGTATAATTTTGTAAAGCCCTATCAATTGTAGTGCCTTGCTCTTTTGCCATTTGCTCATACGGCTTAAGCGGTTCAAATTTCTTTTGATAACCTTCAAGACCCGATTTAAGCTCTGAGTGAACTCTATTAACTTCATGCTTAACCGTATCTGGGGTTTTCTCCCATTCGGCTCGTGCTTGTTCTGAAAATCGCTTAGGAGCAGCATTAACTCTTTTACTAGCAACCTCATCAGCTTTGACTTCTGGCTTATCATTAGCCTTTGCCGCTGGATTTTCTGCTGGTTTTTCTTCTGTAGCTTTAGTATCTGGTTTTGCCTTGGCTTCTTTAGTGCCTCCTTCGCTCTTGACCTTGAGTGTTTCTTTTTCTTCTTTTTCTTCTTTTTCTTCTTTGTCTTTACTCTCAACCTTTAAAACCGCCGCCTCGACAGCAGAACGAGCAGTTTTAACCTCTTTTTCTACCTCTTTCTTAGGCTTTTTTGGCTCTGCGTCGTTAGCCTCTGATGTCGCTGTTGGGTCTATTGAATGGTCAATATTATCAATTTCGACTGGATTAGGTGTGTCAACTTGTTCTGGAGTGTCCATTTATTTGTTTCCTGTTCTTTCGCCACGCTCAAAACGAGCAGTAGCTTTTTCAATAGTTTTCTTAATGCCCTTACTATCGGGCTTAGGCTTTGGCTTTGGTCTGTTTCTTGCTGGATCATTTCCAACCTCAATCATTCCTAACGATTTATATTCTTTGCGTAAAGACGATTTGCTGTCGTGCATCTTTCCAGTCGCTTGGCTCTGAACTGCATCCATAACGTCTGTCGCTAGATTTGGCATCGGGAGTTTTGATCGGCTAGGCTCAATATCCATGCACCCAATAGGCCAATCCATTATATCATGAAAATCTTTACAGTTTTTGCATAAACGAAATGTTGCCATTATATTACCTTTAAAATATTTATTTAAATATAGTTTCTCTTGGTGCATGAACAATTAACCTTGCACCTGCTTTAATAATTACCTGCTCGCCATTCTTGAGCGCTAATTGATATGCTAATTCGCATGCACTAGCACAAATTCCTGTCACAATGAACCGCTTGCCTGTGTTCTTCTCAACGTAAGCTGTCCATATCCCAACTATGCCGCCTAACCCTGTAAGCACACATACATTAGCTTCACATGCTGGCGGCCAATAGCGACTGTTATTTACCATCTCTCTTAGTGTCGGCTGTTGTGCAAACACTGCCGAAACGCCCCAGAATATACCAACCCATAACCATAGGCCTATGAGAGTTATTAAAATGAAGTTTCTTATAATCATGTTACTAACGCCTGTAATTCTGCATTGCTTAATCGAGTTGGGAAATATGTTATCTTTCTAATAAATCCATTTAAGGCCTCATTTGATACATTGCCGCTATTCCCACCTAGGCTTAGCTCAATGGCGTTTGTCAATGGGATACCAGCAACATCTGTGCCAGTTAAACCATCAAGACTAGCGCTCCTAGCAAATGCTATATTATTTGCAGCTAAAGCTAATCCGACTTTATGAACCCCAACATTAACACTAGACCATTGTCCTGTATTTAATATAAGTGTGCCAGCATCATCATAGACTTGGGCAGCAGCAGACGAACCAGTTCTTACTCTGCCATATTGTCCACCAGCATTAAACCAACGCAACAATAGTTGCATGTCTGCACTAACAGCTAATTGCTCCCATTCGATAACCCATGTGCCAAGTGATGAATCAAGCCAACTAATATCACTGAAAATAACATCATCGGCTGCAGTAGCGCCATCTATAGCATGGATAAAAAGCCCTTTGTCAGTAATGCGCAATTCATTTATACCAAAGGCGACATCATTTCCAGCGATGTCTTTTGCTGTTCCAGTAGTTGCTCTAGTGCAGGTGAGTAGATTAGTGATAGCAATGCTTGAGCCATCTTTCATGGCACGGTTATTAGTAAAGTCTATAGACATTGTAGCACCCTCTTGCCACCATTGAACTGCGTCAAAAGTGTTGCATGAGGATTGCAGCAAAGATAGTCCTAAGCCGAGCATCATACCAACCCTACAATATTGCTAGCTGTCGTTCCTGTCTCATTTAGCCGCGCGACACGTATTGGCAATATTGCGCCAGAGCTAACCCCAATAAAGTTTACTGTTTCTCCTGATTTCATTACCACGGCAATATTACCTGCTACGCCAACATAAAGCGCTCGAGTTATTTCGCTTAAATCATTTGCATCATCGGGAGTGATTGCAAAAGCATTATTCGCCGGCGAAGTCAGCCCCGAATTATAATTATCATATTTATCTAACATTTTCTTCTCCTAGTTGATTAAACTGTCGTCACTAATTCTTTTCCACGAACTACCATCGCAACATGCAACGCAAGCTCCACCACTCGCATCGTGAACATAGATAATACGACCTGATGTAGTTGCGCTTGGCAGTGAAGATTTTGAATATTGTTTTAGCGATAATGGTTGAGCAAAATTTGGCTCGCCGCTGGTGGCATTGATTATAAAACTATCATTCCATGAAGTGCCATCGCCGCTAACTTTGAAATGAAAATCATCATCACCAGTAAGCCCAATTTCTGCTCGCCCTGACCAATTAGTCTGAAACAAAAAACTACCAGTATCTGTTGTGGCATTCTTGTTTACCTTAATACGATGATCCGAACCCTCATGATTAAAGAGTGTGTTTGATGAACTAATAGCTAAACGGTTTGTTATATCGGCAATAGCATTAACACCTATTAGAGGCGCTGGATTGATTGAGCCTGCACCTGTAACAACCCAGCTGGAGCCGTCCCAGACGACAAGTTCACCTTCATCAATTACAAAGGCAAGCCAACCTGCTTGCGGTGTATAAAATATCCAAGCTCCATCCTGCCATGCAGCAATTTGATCGTCCTTGCCAGACCATGCTCCAGTTGCTGGACTTGCAATAATATAACGCTCACCATCAACAGGCGAAATAGGTGGAACTGTCAAATCCTTGTCGAGCACACTAAGTTGCACAATAGCATCTAGCGCTCTTATGGCTTCATTATGCGTTATGTGTTTTTGTGCCTGTGCCGCCGCAATATATGGAAGGCTAAGATTGGGTGTGTCGCTCATATGCGCAAAACCTTTGTTGCATTAACTTGTTTGAAGGCTATAATAATGCGTGTTAATGAGGCGGGGATTAGTTTTGTTTTGAACTTAAAAAGAATGTTAATATGCTAATAAAAACAATAGCCAAAATACGCAAACACACGAGGGCAAAGAGATATAAGCTATTTTCTGAATTCATTGCGGATATGGCAAAGCCTTTAAATATTGTAGATATTGGAGGCACAGCGGCTCATTGGATTGGGAAACTGTCCCAATCAGATAACATAAACATAACATTGATCAATAATCATCATATTGACAAAACTAATATCAATTATGACAACCGATATGATTTTATTCAGGAAAAAATTATGGATGCGAACGATTTGAGCATCTCTGATCTAAGTTCTTATGATCTTATTTTTTCAAATTCATTTCTTGAGCATTTAGAAAATAAAGAGCTGCAGATTTCATTAGCGCAAAAAATAACAAAGAGTGGAAAGCCATACTTTATTCAAGTGCCGAATAAATATTGTGCTATAGACCCCCACTTTCCTTACCCATTGCCCTTTTTTGCGGCCTACCCAAAATCACTGCAGGCATGGTTGTTGAGCAAATATCATTTCGGTGGCGGCGGAAAAAATGCCTCAAGAGAACAAGTTGATCAAAGATTAAAATATTACAACCCGATTGGATACAAAGATTTTATAACCATGTTTCCAAATGGTAAATTAGTTAGAGAAAGAACATTTGGGCTGAACTTATCTTTAGTTGCAATGAGTTTAGCAAAGATATGAGAATGAATATTCTAATTCTCGTTCCTGGCCAAGAAGGAGGTATTGATAGGCTTTTTCAAAATTTAAATATGGGTGATATTCAACATGATTCTGAGATGAAATATACTCTGTTTCGAACACATGAAAAACGAGGGCGGCTCTTGCTCAGCGCTTTTCTTTTGCCGTTCAGATTATTAAAATTTTTATACCTGTTGTTGGTTGGGCAGGTGGATTTATGCCATATCAACCTTTCAGTGCGTGGAAGCACGCTACGCAAAATTCTATTCGCAACTATATGTCGCATAACCCGCACCCCCTATGTAATTCATTTGCATGGAGGACATTATAGGGAGTTTTTCTCTGACCTTCCCTCTCCTTTAAAAGCAATTGTGCGCTCGTTTTTTCAAAACGCTGCTAAGGTGATTGTACTAGGGGGGGTGTGGAAGGAGTTTGTCGTTAAAAATATAGGTATTAGCGACAAGGATGTCATGATTGTGCCAAATGCTGTAATAGGGCCAGATGTATTTACGGATATACCTAATAAAGAAATGCCGCCGCATATTTTGTTTTTAGGGCGAGTGGGAGATGGAAAAGGTGTTCCGGAGTTGATGAAAGCATTTGCCAGCCAGCGCCTTTCATCTTTGTCATGGAGCGCCACGTTGGCAGGTGATGGCGAAGTTGAAAAATACAAAAGAGAGATAAAACAGCTTGGCTTAGATGATAGGGTTGCGATAACGGGTTGGGTCGGTCCAAAAGAAGTCGCAAATTTGCTAATACGCTCCAGCATTCTCGCCCTACCTTCTCATGCAGAGAATTTACCTCTTAGTATGCTTGAGGGCATGGCATATGGATTAGCGCCTGTGGTTACGCCTGTGGGTGCAGTTGAAGATGTTATAAATGATGGAGAGAATGGATTGCTTATACCCGTAGGTGATGCTGACGCTCTTGCTGGCGCACTTGCTGATCTTATTAAAAACCCAGAAAAACGCAACAAGTTGGCGCATAATGCTCGTCACACTTTTGAGCAGGGATATGACATTAAAGACTATGGCGAAAAGTTAGATAAGGTTTATGGGGCAATATTAACACTGTGAAACTTAACTAGGGCATGATTATAAGTATAAAGTGCAAATCCTGATTATTTATTACAATTGACCCTGCTCCTTCAATTGCCCTATTGCCCGAAATGATCACTCCTAAAACAACGCAACAAGTCTTAGTATTAACTCTACCCAGAGCGTCTGGGGCAGGTAATTTCTCTTTGATCCATTTTTTTGAAAATCTAACCTTTGATTCTAATTGGTTAGGTGTTATTCATTTTTTCAATTAAAGAATATTGGTAGGATATATGCTAAAAGCTCATTGGTTGCTTTTTACTTGTTTAACTCTTTTTGTTACGCCAGCACTGGCGCTAGTGTTCGGCAGTTCTAACCTCGGTATTTTTGGCTATCCAGATCATACTTGTTCTAAACCATATAAGCCGTATTCTTTTACTACTCAGTGGGAAGTTGACTCGTTCAATGCTGAGCTAACTACTTATTATAAATGTATAGATGAATATGTAGATGCAGCGAAAAATGACATTGATAGGATTATTGAAAAAGCAAATGAAGCTGTTGATGAGGTTCTATAAATACACCCCATTAAAAATGGGGGACTACCATCATAAAGGTAATAATATGAAAATAGAACAAATATCTAATCATATAAATAGAATATTAGTTTTTTTATTCTCACTTGCAATGGCAATATTTAGCTTTGTAAACAATGTTCAAGCTGATTCAAAGTCCTTGATTTTATCCTTGCCGATTGACTGCCTGCCAAATTACACCTGCTTTATTCAAAATTATGTAGATATTGATCCAACAAAACAAGCGCGTGATTATGCTTGCTCAAGTAGCACTTACGATGGTCATAAAGGGGTAGACTTTCGCCTGCTCTCAACAAAGGCAAGTAGTGATGGAGTGAATGTCTTAGCAGCTGCCGCTGGTGTTATAAAAGCGAGGCGAGATGGTCTAGTAGATCGTTTAATAATTGATATAAACGATCCATCAATTCAAAATCAGGAATGTGGTAATGGTGTTGTAATCGAGCATGGAAATGGCTGGGAAACTCAATATTGCCACATGCGACAAGGAAGTGTCCCTAGCAAAATTGGTGACAGGGTTACGCAAGGGCAGGTCATTGGTAAAGTAGGTTATTCGGGTCTTGCCCAATTTGCTCATCTGCATATTAGCGTGCGCCATGATGGCAAAATTATTGACCCCTTTACTGCTACTGGTGTTGATAATAGTTGCAATGCATCACCAAATATTAAAGCTGGATTATGGGATAATTCTGTAAGAGAGGTGTTTATTTATAAAAATGGCGCCCTTATTGAAAGTGGGTTTGCAACAACGCCTGTTAAGCCTGTTGACTTGGAAGCTGGTAATAAACCAGCAATTCCTACCTCAATTTCTGCATCAGCGATTGTTATATATGCAAGATTTATCAATCTAAAAAAAGGTGATAAAATTAGTTTTGAAATTATTGGCCCAGCTGGTGAAATTATCTCAAACACTACAAAGCCATTACAAAGGAATAAGGCGCAATATGTTGCCTATTCAGGTAAGAAACAGCCTAAGGAAAGTTGGCAACAAGGTGTTTATAAAGCGCAGATTAAACTTATTCGTGAAAATGAAATTATCATGCAAAAAGAAAATAAAGTTGAGCTTTTTTAGCTGCGCTTTATTCTTCTCTAAATGCCCTTTCAACAACATCAAGAAATGGTTTTAATAAATAAGATAACGCATTGCGTTGCTCAGTTTGAATGAATACTTCAGCTGGCATACCAGTTATCAAAACTTGCTCATCGCTTAGCCTGTTAAGTTCTTCTTCGCTTATTTCAATATCAACTGAGAAATAGCTTGCACCAGAAACCTCATCTATTAACAATGCAGCGGAACGATTTTTAACATGCCCAATTAAGACAGGCGTGGAACGGGAGGCAAAAGCTGACAGATGAATCGCTCCCTCCTGTCCTATTTTTACATTATCTATATCTGTTGGAGAAATTTTGGCTTCTATTACAAGACTATCTCCTTCTGGAATAATCTGCATAATCGGTTTAGCAGGAGAAATAACGCCGCCAATAGTGTGAATTGACAAATCATGCACTCTACCGGCGCTAGGAGAGCGAATTTCAACACGCTTTAACTTATCTTCGATAGCAATTTTCTTTTCATGCAACTCTGCTATACGAGTTTCGGCATTCTCAAGGTCATTGAGAACTTTATCTTTAAAGTCCATATCAAGTTGTAAAATCTGTAATTTAGTTTCCTCAATAGCACTGCCAGATTGTGCAATTTGGCTTCCTATTTGCTCAAATTGACCAGAAAGTTGAGCCTCTTGTTGTTCCAGCGAGCGCAAACTATCTCTAGTTATTATTCCCCTTTCCATTGCAGGTTTTTTTATTTCAATATCTTGACGGATTATTTCTATCTGCTTTTTTACTGCAGCTCTTTGCGACTTTAGACCCTTTATTTGTTCATTTAATTGCTCAATTTTTTGTCCCATAACTTGAGCTCGCCCATCCATATTTTTAGCTCTGGCATCAAATTGTAAGTTTTGAGCAGCAATGGCATTTTTTATACGAATATCATTTTGGTTATCAATTAAAACTTGCGGATAGATAATTGTTTTAGCAAGATCACGCTCGGCTGTAAGGCGTGCGATTATTGCATGAGTTTTATAAAAGCTGTCAGTAATAATTGCTAGGCTAGCTTGAATATCAGTATCATCTAAAGAGATCAATAAATCTCCTGCCTTGACCAAATCGCCATCGGATATTAGAATTTTTTTAACAATCCCGCCATCTAAATGTTGAACAGTTTTTGCCTTGCCGCCAATTCCGATAACCCCTTGAGCAATAACTGCCCCAGAGATAGAAGCAGTGCTTGCCCAGCCCACTAGGCCACCGATAAAAACTATCAAAAATATATATCCTGTAACAATCCATGATTTTGGATTGGAATATTTATTAGCTTTATCATTCATGATGTTTTGCTTTTGCTCATTTCTCGTAATTTTGCTAATACTTTATTCCTTGCGCCAAATAACATCTGCTCACCTTGATTTAAAAACATCATCAATTCCATATCACGCAAAGCATCATCACGATGAGAAATCACAATAACCGTTGTTGAGCGTTTATGCATTTCCAACAAGGCCTTTTTAAGGGCGTTTTGACCAACAGCATCTAATGCCGAATTTGGTTCATCAAGTACAATGAGTGCTGGGTTACCATATAAAGCTCGAGCTAAGGCAACTCGTTGCCTTTGACCTGTTGATAATCTAGTTCCCATAAATCCGATATCAGTTTCATAAGCTTGTGGCATATCCGTAATCATTTTATCAACACCTGCTAATTGCGCCGCTTCAACAATTGCTGCATCAGTTGGATTTTCATAAAAACGTGAAATATTTTGTTTAATTGTGCCGCCAAATAGCTCTACACCTTGAGGCAAATAACCTATGTTCCTTCCTAATTGCTCGGGGTTCCATTTGTTGAGCGCAATATTATCTAATGATATCTCTCCGCTAACATCGGCTTGCGGCCACAAGCCCAAAAGCGCTTTTGCTAATGTAGTTTTGCCTGACCCACTTGGCCCGATAATGCCAAGAGATTGACCAGGAGTAAGAGAAAAATTAATGCCGCTAGCCCTTGGGTTGCGACCAATTATTACAGCTTTTTCACCAGGGACTTTTGCTCTTAGCTTTTCAACTTTCAGATACCCCTTTGGCTCTGCTAATATGGTTCGCTCAACTGGCTCTTCTACTTTGCTTAAAATATCATTGATGTTTTTATATGCTTCACGAGCTTTAATAAACCCTCGCCATTGACCAATAGATTGCTCAACAGGCTGCAAGGCTCTACCAAGAATAATGGATGCGGCAATCATGGTGCCTGGGGTGATAATTTGTTTAACAGCCAGTGCTGCGCCTACTGCCAACATGGCTGATTGTAAAAACAGGCGCAAAGATTTTGAAATTGCAGTTAATGTTCCTGATCTATCACTTGCAATAGCCTGAAGAGTTAGGCCTTTGGAGCGCTCTGACTGCCATAATTTTCTAAACGGGGCGAGCATTCCCATTGCTGATAACACCTGAGCATTCCGGCGGCCAGAATCTTCTAATTGAGCGCCTGCGCCCATAGATTTACCTGCATCTTCAAGTAGTTTTCGAGTGCGAATATCATTAAGTAGTGCAATAATAAACAAAGCGATTGCACCAAATATGGCTAACACACCTAATGTCCAATGAAATATAAAAATTATTATGATGTAGATAGGAACCCACGGGCTATCAAATAGTGCAAAGGGGCCTGGGCCGGTTAAAAATTGTCTGAAAGTATCAAGTTCACGCACGCCACCAACAACGCCACCACCAGTTTTTATATTAACCAATATTTCAGCATCAAATAATCGATCACTCATTTGTTGGTCAAGCTTCATGCCAAGGCGGACAAAAATACGAGAACGCACAACTTCAAGCAAGCCAAGCACAATGAATAAAAATGTCACAAGTAAAAACAATGCAATCAATGTCGGCATTGAGCGAGAGGTCAACACACGATCATAAATTTGCAACATAAACAGCGGACCAGTAAGCATCAAAAGATTGATGAAAAAACTAAAAATCCATGTTGATGTAAACGCGCTAGAATGATTGCTTAGCGCTTGTTTTAGTTCTGCTGTAGAACTGGTATTTTGGCTGTTAATTGCTACGCCCCTTATCACAAATAAACAATGCTTGATAAATATCTATTGAGAAGTCCAAAAGTAAGCAAGCCAAAACTGCTTTATCATTAGAGTCTTGTTAGTTCTTAGCATGATCCTACCGTAGTTATTAACCAATTTTTACTTGAAGAGAACGCCTATTTAAGTTAATCAATAGTTAATATTGGGCGCTCTTTATTTTTGAATAGTATTTTCATTTGTATTTTTGACCCATTGAATTAATAGACGCAACTTTTTTTATTTTGGGAGATTTATAAATGGCTATTTATAATGTAATTGCTAGCAATGATTTTAGCGCTGGATTTTGGGCAGCGGTTATTGATCCAACGGCTACGCCTGTTGTAGTTAATGACAATCTAATGACTATTACAAATGCTAACGGCACTGAAACACATCTAATTGGAAGTGGTTTTTCTACTGGCGACCCAACACAAGCGTCTGTGACTGGTATTCAACACGTTGGAGTTACTAGCACCTCTAATATATTACTTGAAGAAATTACAGGGATTAATATCACTGGCACTGATTTAGCAAATGTTGGCGCATTTGCACTTAATTTAATTTCTGGTGCAATAAACCAAGAAATTAGCACTGCGCTTGGCAGTGCTTGGCAAAATGTGCAACAATTTGGCGTAGTAGTTTCAGCAACTTCAGACATGGTTGTTTTTGAAAATAGTGATGGATCTCAGACACGTCATCATGGAACTGACCTTAAAATAGATTCGGCAACTGGCGTTTTTACAGCAGGAAGTTTGATAGGAGTTGATCACTTTGATCCACTTACGAATACTACCCTTAATAGCTATACTTATCTCTACACGATTCCAATTCCTCCTTTACCGGGCGCTATTTTTAGTTCATTTGCTTTTGCTGGTAATGACACACTTAATGGTGGTGATGGCAATGATGTCTTATTTGGTTATGATGGAAATGACACGCTTAATGGCGGTGATGGTAATGACGCATTGAATGGCGGTGCAGGAAATGATATTTTGAACGCAGGTGATGGCTTAAATAGTCTTTCAGGTGGTGCTGGAGATGATACGCTTAATGGTGGTGCAAACCAAGACGGTCTTTTTGGTGGAGATGGTAACGATACATTAAATGGTGGCAATGGCACAGACTTGCTACAAGGGGGTGCAGGCAATGATACTCTAAGCGGTGGTCAGGGAGGTGACATATTTAATTTTATTGGTGACTGGGGTCAGGACACAATAAGCGACTATAATGCAGGCGTTGATGTTATTAGTTTTGCTGACTTAAATGCTATGGGTGGGTCTGCCACAGGCCCTAGTAGTTTTACTGATTTTACTATCACAGAAGTTTCCGGCAATGCCGTAATAAGTTACGGCGCAAATTCAATCACTTTGACAGGAGTGTCAGCGGCATCTCTAAGCGCAACCGACTTTCAATTTACTGCAAATTCAACAGGGGGTAATATAACGACAAACTTGAATATAGATATACTATCCTCAGCAGGTGGGAAATTAGATTGGTGGGAAGTGATAAACACTGCACCTTCATCAATGCAAATAGCTTTAATGATTGGGGGCGCTACCGATACTCAGATAACTATGGAAAACACGGACGGCACTTTAACTGTTATTAACGGCACTAATATGAATCTTTCAACTGGCCAGCCTGTTTCCATTACCTCCCTTCAGCATTTTGCTTCTGATGGAACGACATTATTAGGCACAGTCACAGGTATTGACTATATATTTGCGCCAACTGGTGGTAACATATTGGCCGCAGGCTTAGCCCCATTATTGGCTTGGGCAAATGAGTTTGATTTTAACTCCGTGCCAACTGTAACCGATACAAGCATGACTTTCACAAACTTAGATGGCTCAAGCACAATTGTTTATGGTACAGGCTTTTTGGGAGGCGACCCTGCATTAGTAACTGTTACTGGAGCTGAATTAAATGTAGGTGGCACTACAGTTTTGGATTTTAGTGGGGTTAGTTTAACATTAGATCAGTTTGGAGCATTTACTTCAGTCACAGACATGGCATCTCTTAGGGAAGTTATTCTTAGTGGTGACGACAATTACAATAGTGCCGATCCTGATGATGTTTCTATCAATACTCAAGGCGGTGATGACACTATTCTTTCTGGTCCAGGTAATGACATATTAAATGGTGGTGATGGTGACGACTATATGGTTGGCGGAGCTGGCAATGATATTATGGACGGTGGCAATGGCATCGACAATATACGTGGCGGAGTAGGAAGCGATAGCCTATCTGGCGGTGTTGGTAACGATTATTTATTAGGTCAAGATGGTAATGACACTCTCTCTGGCGGTGATGGCAACGACACTCTAGTTGGCGGAGCTGGCTATGATAGTATGGATGGTGGAGCTGGTGATGATTATTTTGTCATGGACATTGGTGACACTATCGATGGTGGGGCAGATAATGATACCGCTATAGTTGAGGGTGTTATTTCTCTATCAGACACTAATTTTGCTAATATGGAAGCTGTCAAAGGTAGTGATAACGACGATAACATTAACGCCTCTGCTGTGACTAGCTCACTAAATATACAGGGTGAGGGTGGCAATGATGTTTTATTTGGCACAAATGTTGGTGGTAATATTTCTGGCGGCAATGGTAATGATTATATGGTTGGCGGCGATGGTGCTGACATTATGAACGGTGACGCAGGTGAAGATAATATGCGTGGCGGTAATGGCAACGACTTTTTATATGGCGGCCTTAATGACGATTATATGCTAGGTGGTGATGGTAATGACAACCTGCGCGGCGGTGATGGCAACGACACTCTAGTTGGCGGAGTTGGCTATGATAGTATGGATGGCGGAGCTGGTGATGATTTTTTTGTCATGGATGATAATGATAGTATTAATGGTGGTTTAGGGCGTGATACAGCTATAGTCACTGGAGATATCACTCTAGATCAGACCAACTTTGTTAATATGGAAGCCATAAAAGGTGATGCTAGTGATAATACTATTGATGCTTCAGCTCTATTAAAGTTTGAACTTAATATGCAAGGCGGAGCTGGTGCTGATACTTTAATAGGCACATCTTTTAGAGATATCATGCTTGGTGGTAGTGGCGAAGATAATATTTCAGGCGGTGATGGTAATGACTATATGCGTGGCGGCAATGAAAATGACATCATGAATGGCGGCGAAGGTGTTGACAATATCGGTGGAGATGATGGTGCCGATACTCTAAATGGTGGTGATGGTGGTGATTATCTGACTGGCGGCGCTGGTGCTGATATTTTAAACGGCGATGCTGGTGATGACTTTATTAGAATGGATGATCTGGATACAGTTGACGGTGGCATCGGTTTTGATACTGCTATTGTCGATGGAGCTATCACATTGAATAACACCAACTTTGCTAATATGGAGCTTATCAAGGGCGGTGACAATGATGACAACATTGATGCTTCAAATATTACAGGTGCATTGAATATGCAAGGTAACGGCGGAAATGATACACTGATTGGCACGTCGTTTGGAGATATAATGCTTGGCGGAGAAGGGAATAATATCCTGAGTGGTGGTGATGGTGACGACTATATGCGCACAGGGTCAGGGACTGACATTCTCAATGGCGGTAATGGTGTTGATAATATGGGAGGCGGCAATGGTAGCGACCAGTTGTTTGGAGGTGCTGGCAATGACTATATGAAAGGTGAAGATGGTGCCGACATTTTGACAGGTGGTCTTGGTAATGACAATCTAATCGGCGGAACAGGTGTTGATAGCTTTGTCTTTGAAGATGGCTGGGGTCAGGATTTCCTTCATGATTTTGCTGATGATGGATTAGAAAAAATGGATTTTTCTGGAACAACAAATGTAAATAGCTTAGCTGATCTTACTATCACAGATGTAGGTAATGGGAATGCTCTTGTTTCAGATAATGCAGGTAACACTATTACCGTTATTGGTATTGCAGCAGCTGATCTTATGAGTGGTGATGATTTCATTTTCTAATCACTAAATTGACCTTGCCCCTTTAAAGGGGCAAGGTCAATAAGGTCATAGCCTGTTTTAATCATTCGTAAAACAATGCAACGGGCTTGAGTATTAAGTCTGCCCAGGGCATCTGGAGTAAGTAATTTTTCTTTGATCTAATTTTTAGAAAATGGTGGTTTTTTAGATAGTGACTCTATGAATATTCGAATATGCTCCCTGAAACATCAAAATGAAAGAACTAAAATAAATTCGGGATTTGCGAGTCATGGTTTGGCACTATTAGCGAGCCTCAGATGATTGGTATGCTAATGATAGAAGAAGGGATTATGTCAGGGCTTAGCCCTGACATCGAAACCGCTAAAATCGCTATTTTTTATATGCGCTCACGCCGCGCAGGCTGGCTTACTAAGTTTGTTTTATGTCGTCGCTTAGCTCCTCATCGAAACCGCTAAGTTCAGCTTCGCTTCACTAAGCTTGTTTTTGAACCCTAGCCTTTTAGGCTCAGGGTTCTCATTTTTAGTCCTAGCCATCACTAA
>JALSJY010000055.1 GCA_026989045.1 Hyphomicrobiales bacterium
TGGGCTTGAGTGATTTTTCAAACCCTTTTGCTCTTAATAAACTGGCTCACTCGCTTGAAATTGATGTTTTACATGGACAAGGGGCAAAGGGAGGTTTTTTTGCCCGCCTTGCTAGACCAAAAAACAGCGTTGCATTTTATACTCCGCATGGCGGGGTGCTAAATTATGACCCAAAATCAATGGCAGGTAAAATTTTTCGTAAAATAGAAGCATTGTTGATGTCTCGCACTGATGCAATAGTTTTTGAAAGTGGCTATGCCAAGGATCAATATTTATTCCAAATTGGAAAACCAAAATTCCCTGCCCCAGTCGTTCATAACGGGCTTTTAGAAGAAGAATTCTTGCCATTAAAAAAATCAATTAAAACATCTGACTTTGCATTTATTGGTGAATTACGAAGTGTAAAAGGTATTGATTATTTAATTGATGCACTTGTTGATTTAAAAAACTCCAAGGGACAAAAAGCTACTCTTGTAATTGCTGGTGATGGGCCATTAAAAGAAAGTATAAAAGAGCAGGTAAAATCATTAGGCTTACAGAGCCGTGTTGAACTGCTTGGTGTTCGCTCAGCGCGTGAAGTGCTAGCAATGGGGCGTTGTTTGGTTATTCCATCACTAAAAGAATCATTGCCTTATGTTTTATTGGAGGCAGCGGCCGCTAATGTGCCAATCATTACCACTAATGTTGGTGGGATAGCAGAAATATTTGGACCAAGTGCCGACAGCTTGATTGAGCCAGCCAATAGTGAAATATTAAAAAATGCTATGAGTGAGTTTTTAAGTGATGAGAAAAAAGCCAGAGAATTAGCAAAAATACGCTTTGAATATGTTCAAAAAAACTTTTCAGTGAAAAAAATGGTCAATGAGATCGAGGCTTTATATTATTCATCATTAAAAAAAATTGATGCATAAAATATAAAACACTTTAGTGAGATTTATTTTTTACGGTGTAATTTAGTTATTTATAAATATGAGGATCTGGCGAAATGCTCAAAGTTGATGCAAAAAAGGCTGCAATTGAAGGCTTAAAAAGGAATAATCCTTCTAGCAATGACAAAGAAAGGCTTTGTGATTTAGCTGAGCAGATAATTGCGCAACCGATTGAAAAAACTCTGTCATCTGCAGTGATAGTTGGCGTAGTTCAAGTCATAGAGTTTTTATCTTTAGTTACCATTGGCATGTCAATTTACTTCTTTTATGTGCTTGATTCTGATCCGAGATTTTATGCAATTGTAGTTTTAGGCGGGGCATTCTTAGCCAATGTCTTTTTTAACATTATCCAAGCGCATCGCATTAGTTCATATCGTAAGTTTTTCACGCAAACTGGACGTGTTTTAGCTGCATGGTCGGCAATTATTATTTTGATCTTAGTTATTGCATTTTTATTCAAGGCTAGTGAATTACTGTCACGAGTTTGGTTGGTTAGCTGGTTTGCTATTGGGGCATTATTTTTAATTATATACCGTTTAGCTCTCAAGTTGTTGATTGATAAATGGACAAGACATGGCAAGCTTATTCGCCGCACAGTGATTGTTGGTGGCGGCAAGGGAGCTGAAGATCTTATTGCATCAATAAATAAAAACACTTTAAACGATATAGAATTGCTTGGGATATTTGATGACCGATTTGATGAACGCTCTCCTGATGAGGTTAGTGGGTTACCAAAACTAGGCAAAGTTAGTGCATTAGTAAAATTTGCGCGTAGAACTCGTGTAGATCTTATTATCGTTTCTTTGCCGCTTTCTGCTGAAGATCGCGTTTTATACATGTTCAAACAGCTTTGGGTTTTACCAGTTGATATTCGACTTAGCGCACATATGAGCAAGCTAAAATTTAAAGCAAGTGCTTATTCTTATGTTGGTGATGTGGCGGTTTTTGATATGGCTGACAGACCAATATCAGACTGGTCACTTGTGTTTAAATGGGTGTTTGACAAAGTCACCGCCCTTGTTGCACTTATTTTATTATCACCAATCATGTTGCTTACTGCAATTGCAGTTAAACTCGATAGTAAGGGGCCAATATTATTCAAGCAAAAACGCTACGGCTTTAATAATGAATTTGTAGAGATATATAAATTCCGCTCAATGTTTACTGAAATGAGCGACAAAGATGCCTCAAAATTAGCTACAAAAAATGACCCAAGAGTAACAAAAGTCGGGCGCTTCATTCGTAAAACTTCTATTGATGAATTGCCACAATTATTTAATGTCTTAAGGAACGAATTATCAATGGTTGGCCCGCGCCCGCACGCAATGTCAGCCAAGGCAGAAGACAAGCTTTATGACGATGTGGTGAATGGCTATTTTGCTCGCCATAAGGTTAAACCAGGCATAACTGGCTGGGCGCAAATCAACGGCTGGCGCGGAGAAACTGATACAATAGATAAGATATTAAAGCGCCTTGACCATGACCTTTATTACATAGAAAATTGGTCACCACTTTTAGATATATATATTCTTATCATGACCCCAATTTCACTGTTTAGTAAAAGTGAGAATGCCTATTGAGTGATGTAGGGATATATCAGAGCAGGCCATTTGCGCCACCAAGGGATTATTCTGCCAATAGCTATATTGTATTTTTACCAGTCTTGCATTTTCTAGTGGGCTTGTGGATTTTTTCTGGTGGATTTGTAATGTTTGAACCTTCTCTTTATGAGCTGCTATTCATTGCTGTTTTGCCTTTAGCAGTTATAGCAAAAGTTGGGATTTATCGAGAAACACTTGGTCTTTTTGCGATAATTTTATTATTTATTCCTTCTGCTATAGTTGCGGCTTTTCAAGCAACATTTTTATCAACCATAGATGCTTTAATCTATATTAGCATTACTTCATTTTTATTCATTACCTCTTATTTTATTGCAAATTATGTTGCTGATGCTCCATTTGATAGAATGAAAATTATTATGAAAGCATATTTATTTGCAGCTTTAATCACTGCAATGATTGGAACTTTAGCATATTTAAAAATCCTTCCAGGAGAAGATATTTTCCTTCGATATGGCAGAGCAAAGGCTTTTTTTAAGGATCCAAATGTTTATGGCCCATTTTTGATTTTACCTGCCATGTTTATGTTGCAAAAATTATTATTCGTAGAATTTAAAAAATCTATTCTTCCCGCCATATTTTTTGGCATTTTATCTATTGGCATTTTCGTAAGTTTCTCACGTGCCGCTTGGGGGGTGCTTTTATTATCTTCAATATTGGTGTTTGGTTTAAGCTTTGCTTTGCAAGCAAACGCCAAACAAAAAGTGCATATGATAATTTTGGCAATGGGTGGTATTGCAATCGGACTTGTGGCTCTACTGGGTCTTTTAAGCATTCCCTCGGTCAATAAATTATTCATTGAGCGGGCAAATATTGTGCAATCTTATGATGGCGGCTCAACAGGAAGATTTGCTAGACAAGCCTATGCTTTTGAATTAGCGCGGGAAAATCCATTAGGCATTGGGCCAAAAGAGTTTGCTAACCTTAGAATTAAAGAGGCAGCACATAATACTTATATTACTACGGCGCTTATTTATGGCTGGGGTGGCTGGTTAGCATTCTTTCTTTTATTTGCTCTAACAATAAAAAGAGGTGTTGGGGTTTTATATAAAAATTCTAAAAATCGTATTATTATGATACCCCTTGTTGCAACTTTCATCCCGCTGGTAATTGAAGCGATAATCATTGATGTGAACCATTGGCGACATTTGTTTTTGATTGTGGGGCTGATCTGGGGTGTTAGCGCAGGATATTTTCGCCTTTCTAAAAAGCAAGTGAATGAAAAAATCTCTTTAATTTAATTAGTTTTTCAGCAAAAAGCTCTCTGCCAATTGCGCACTATTGATAGCAAAATCACCTGCATGAGATTGCGCTAATTTTGTTTCTTTATGACTTTCAATCCACGCTAAAAGCGCCATTCTTCTAAGAAAAACAGTTGTGTCAATTATGTCTCCATCTTCTTGAGAAAATGGACGGACTTCACGATATGCTTTTAGCCATATCTGTTTTAACTTCGGCACAATTTCATCATGCTCAAAAAATGAAACGCTGGCAGCAAAGTCATAAGCAAACCAGCCAAAGCCACAATCATCAAAATCTATCAATCGTGACTTACCATTATCCACTAACACATTGGCAAAGCGCATGTCGGCATGGATTAAACCAAAGCGATGCTTTTCTTTCCTATAGGCTAAAAGTTTATGGCGAGCTTTCACCTCGGCTTTTTC
>JALSJY010000056.1 GCA_026989045.1 Hyphomicrobiales bacterium
CCCCACGCTTTCGCACCTCAGCGTCAGTACCGGACCAGTGAGCCGCCTTCGCCACTGGTGTTCTTCCTAATATCTACGAATTCCACCTCTACACTAGGAGTTCCACTCACCTCTTCCGGTCTCTAGATTGACAGTTTTAGAGGCAGTTCCGAGGTTGAGCCTCGGGATTTCACCCCTAACTTGTCAATCCGCCTACGTGCGCTTTACGCCCAGTAAATCCGAACAACGCTAGCCCCCTTCGTATTACCGCGGCTGCTGGCACGAAGTTAGCCGGGGCTTCTTTAATAGGTACAGTCATTATCTTCCCTATCGAAAGAGCTTTACAACCCTAAGGCCTTCATCACTCACGCGGCATGGCTGGATCAGGCTTGCGCCCATTGTCCAATATTCCCCACTGCTGCCTCCCGTAGGAGTCTGGGCCGTGTCTCAGTCCCAGTGTTGCTGATCATCCTCTCAAACCAGCTATAGATCGTAGTCTTGGTAGGCCATTACCCCACCAACTAACTAATCTAACGCGGGCCCATCTAATAGCGATAAAATCTTTCCCCCTTAGGGCGTATACGGTATTATTCCCAGTTTCCCAGGGCTATTCCGTACTATTAGGTAGGTTCCCACGCGTTACTAACCCGTCTGCCACTCTCTACCGAAGTAGAGCGTTCGACTTGCATGTGTTAGGCCTGCCGCCAGCGTTCGTTCTGAGCCATGATCAAACTCTCAAGTTTGAAAAATGACATAGTCGACGCATGCACGTTTGCATTTACTGTGTATTGCTACACAATTGACGAGGACACACATCTGTCACTTATGTCTCACGACACAAAGATAACTAATGGTGTTCTCTATTAGAAACGTACACCCATCGAAGTCTTTTGTGACCCTAACCAAGCCTAAGCCTGAAAGGGTCCGCAAGGACCTCGCCGTCCACGTTTCTCTTTCTTCTTCTTCACACTGTCAAAGAGCTGACCCCAATTTCTCAACTAAGAGAGTTGACGACATCCGCCTTAAATATTTAAAAATACTCAAAACAGCAGAACAGAACTTCTTTGCCGGTTACCCAGCAGGTTAGCCTGCTCTTTAAATAATTCACTTAAAACGAAACGCTTAGTTAGTTGTTTCGTCTGAGTGCTGGGGGGTTATAGGTCTAGGAGATTTGATAGTCAACACAAAAAAACAATAAAATGAATTTTTTTTATTTCTTTGCTTTTCTGCTCTAAATCAGCCCGCCAGCGCCCTATAGATAACACATATTTAAGCGATTGTCACATGTTATATACAATCAACATAAATCTTGTTTTACACCACTAAAATATCGATTTTTGCTTATATTTTATTAACAAGCAAAATTTTGCCTTAATCTGCTTTAATTACAGTTTCACTCACGCTTGCAAGCAACAACCCTCTAAGTTAATAAGCTATATAGCGTGCATAATATTATACATGGCCAACATATAAATTGAAGAGAGTTATAGTTTAAGTGAATGCTGCACAAAAAAACCATCAAGCCGCTTTATTATTAGCTTCAGGCTATGAAGATGAAAGCGCTCTAACCTCTCGCTCAACCGACGGCGACATTCCCCACGGTCGTGAGCTTAGCTTTTCTTGGCTTTGGGGCATAGTAATGACTGGGTTAACTTCTGTCTTATTAATGGGCGCAGCACTTAATGTCTCATTTCTTGGGCAAGATACATTTTCCACCCCTTTTGCCGCTCTTAATATTGAAAGTAAAAGCATCGCCAAATTAGACTCATCAAATGTAAAAACTGATAGATTAAGGCCAATTACCTTAACTCGCTCAGATAAAGAAATTGTTGAGGCCGCAATTAGAGAAAATGTCAATGGGCGCACCATAATTCGCAAACAGCCATTTGTCCGCATTCGTGCAACCCTTGCAACAGCAGCAACTGCACTCTCTGATAACATTCCAACTTATGACCCTGTAGCCTTATTATCTCGCACTCAATCTTCCTCCAAAAATTCAACCGACCAAATTTCAACTGAAATTTATTCAGCCAATGTTGAAGGAGAAATTGCAGTTCAAACAGCCACTATACCTATGGAAATTACACCTAACGTTTATATTTCCGATCAAAACGCTGCAAAATTTGTAAGCATGACTTATTCAAACCCATCATTTGATAGCGAAATATTTGCCCTTGGTTATGATGAAGGTAGCAATGACGTGCGCGATTTAAGTGGTGATAATAATGATATAATAATTGGAAAAGCAGAAAATGTTACTATTGTCCCCAAAACTCACTCATTAGATGAAGCTGGCTTTGGGCGTTCTGAGCGCATTCTTACCATTAAAAAAGCCAGCCCACTTGAAGAAATATTGACCAAAAACGGTTTTACCGAGCAAATGATAAATGCTATTATAAAAACCCTACGCAATGTTTATCCATCTACCTCTTTATCAAAAGGCACAAGGCTTCGTATATTATTTGGCCCTGCAACTAATTCTAATAGCGTAGTGCCTTATCGCATGAGCATCTATAGTGGGGACACTCATGCCGCAACAGTGGCATTAACTGATAGCGGCCGCTATGTATTAGCCCTAGCTCCACCAGCAATAGATTTCCCTGAACAAGATATTGAGGAAATAAATGTCAATAACCTGCCCTCTATCTATCGCTCAATATGGGAAACCGCGCGCAAACATGATTTATCGGATCAAGTAACTGATAGAATCATTGCTATGTTTGCCTATGATCTAGACCTTACAAAAAGAATCACTGCTGGTGACAGCATTGAAATCCTTCAAACAAAACCTGACGAACAAGGAAAACAGCAATTACTCTATGTAGCCCTAAAACTTGGCAAAACTGAGCGTAAATTTTATCGCTTTAGAACCGATAATGGTGAAGTTGATTTTTATGACCCCAATGGACAAACTGGCAAGCGCTTTTTAATTCGTCGCCCACTAAAGGGAGGTGGAAATTTACGCTCACGTTTTGGCTATCGCCGTCACCCAATTACAGGCAGATCAAAATTACACACTGGCACAGACCTTGCTGCCCCCTATGGCACTCCCGTTTATGCCTCAGGTGATGGTATAATTGATATGGCACAATGGTTTTCTGGTTATGGCCGCTATGTGAAATTAAAACATGTTAACGGCTTTACCACCTCTTACGCACACATGAGCCGCATTGCAAAAGGCATAGCACCAGGGGGGCGAGTAAGACAGGGGCAGATCATCGGCTATGTTGGCTCAACAGGTCTTTCAACAGGCAACCACTTGCACTTTGAAGTAAGAATAAACAACCGCCCAGTAGATGGCCTAAGCATAAAATTACCAAGAGATAAAATCCTGCCACAACAATATCAGCAACAATTTAACAACACCATAGCCCAAATAAGCGACCTAATGAAACGCGACCCTGAACCTGTTAAGGTGGCGAGTAATTAGTGAAAGCCTGAAAGAAATAACACAATGCTCAAGTTGAATATTCCCTTGCTGGCAAGCTTTGCTTTTCCATCGTCTTTGTGAGGAACAAAGTGACGAAGCATTCCAGAAATACTGAGTATGTTGCTAGATTCTGGACTGCCACACCCACATTCTTTTGTCTCACGCCGACGGGCTGAGGGCTCGCAATGACACCAAGGAGTACAAGGGAGTGCGCAAAACTTACGCACTCCCCCATATGCACCAAAGCTTATTCATCAACCACAATAACCAGCCCATCGTCATCAGCATCAATATTCACTATTGCGCCATCGCCAATATCACCAGCCAACACCTTATCAGCCAGCTTATCTTGCACTTCTCGCTGAATAACTCTTTTTAGCGGTCTAGCGCCATAGGCAGTATCATAGCCTTCATTAGCCAACCATTCACGAGCTTTCTCGCTTAAACTTACCACAATATCACGCTCTTTAAGCAAATCATTTAGCCGTTTAATTTGAATGTCAACAATCGCACCCATATGTTTGCGCTCTAAACGATGGAATAATAATATATCATCAACACGGTTTAAAAATTCAGGTCTAAACGCTGCTCTAAGCGCATCCATCACTCTACCGCGCACTAAATCAACACTCTCACCTTCTTTAAGCTCAACTAAATATTGCGATCCAATATTTGAGGTCATGATGATAAGTGTATTCCTAAAGTCAACAGTTCTGCCCTGCCCATCAGTTAAGCGACCATCATCAAGCACTTGCAATAAGACATTAAACACATCGGGGTGCGCTTTTTCTATCTCATCAAATAAAATCACCTGATAGGGTCGGCGACGAACGGCTTCGGTCAATACCCCACCCTCATCATAACCAACATATCCCGGAGGCGCACCAATTAGACGAGCAACGCTATGCTTTTCCATAAATTCACTCATATCCAAGCGAACCATTGCCGTTTCATCATCGAATAAAAAATTAGCCAGCGCTTTAGTCAATTCGGTTTTACCAACCCCAGTTGGGCCTAAAAACATGAATGATCCAATCGGACGGTTAGGGTCTTGCAAACCAGCACGGGAGCGCCTTACTGCTTTTGCAACAGCAGTAACCGCCTCATCTTGCCCAATTACCGTTTTACCAAGTTCCTCTTCCATTCTTAATAATTTATCACGCTCACCCTCAAGCATTTTATCAACAGGAATACCCGTCCAACGAGAAACAATTTGCGCAATATTACTTGGTGTCACCACTTCTTGCGCTAAAGTTTCCTCATCTGGCTTTTCAGCATTAACGCTTTCAGCCTCTAATATTGCCCTCTCAAGATCAGGAATAACCCCATAAGCAAGCTCACCAGCTTTGGCCAAATCGCCCTCACGTTGGGCAATCTCTAATTGTGAACGAGCAGCATCAAGCTCCTCTTTGAACTTTTGAGAGCCAGCAAGCCGTTGTTTTTCTGCCTGCCAACGCTGAGCAAGCACATTAGCCTCTTCTTCTAAATCAGAAAGCTCTATCTCAAGCTTTTTAAGTCTAGATTTAGAAGCATCATCTTTTTCTTTTTTAAGCGCTTCACGCTCAATCTTAAGCTGAATAATTCTTCTATCCAGCTCATCAAGCTCTTCAGGCTTACTGTCAATCGCCATACGCAGACGAGCTGAGGCCTCGTCCATCAAATCAATCGCCTTATCGGGCAAGAATCTATCAGTAATATAACGATTTGAAAGCGTTGCTGCTGCTACAAGCGCACTATCAGAAATTCTAATCCCGTGATGCACTTCATATTTTTCTTTAATTCCACGCAAAATAGAAATTGTATCTTCAACACTAGGCTCTTCAATCATAACAGGCTGAAAACGCCTTGCAAGAGCCGCATCTTTTTCAACATGTTTTTTATACTCATCTAAAGTTGTTGCACCAACACAATGCAACTCACCACGTGCAAGGGCTGGTTTTAATAGGTTTGAAGCGTCCATTGCTCCATCACTCTTACCCGCACCAACAAGCGTGTGCATTTCATCAATGAATAAAATTATCTGTCCATTTGCTGAGGTGACTTCATTAAGCACCGCCTTTAGACGCTCCTCAAACTCACCGCGATATTTAGCACCCGCAATCAAAGCACCCATATCAAGCGCTAAAAGAGATTTATTCTTGAGGCTTTCAGGCACATCACCATTAACAATGCGCTGCGCTAACCCCTCTGCAATGGCGGTTTTACCAACCCCAGGTTCACCAATAAGAACGGGGTTATTTTTTGTGCGCCGTGATAACACCTGAATAGTGCGGCGGATTTCTTCATCACGCCCAATCACAGGGTCAAGTTTTCCTTCACGGGCAACTTCAGTTAAATCGCGAGCATATTTTTTTAAGGCATCATATTGATTTTCAGCACTAGCGCTATCTGCACTTCGCCCTTTACGCATTTCATTTATTGCATCATTTAACTTTGCTGGATTTGCCCCAGCACTAGCTAAAAGCTTGCCAGCCTCGCTATTTTTTTCAACCACCAAAGCAAGCAACAATTGCTCAACAGCAACAAAACTATCTCCTGATTTCTTTGCCGCCTCTTGCGCTGTTTCAAATATCTTAGCCATTTCACGGCTAAGATAAACCTGCCCAGCATCACCAGAAACTTTAGGAATTTTTTTAAGAGCTAGCTCAACATTTAATCGCAACCCCTTAACATCTGCACCAGAGCTCTCCAACAAGCCAGATGCCATGCCTTCTTTATCGTCCAAAAGAACTTTTAATAAATGTAACGGGCTAAATTGCTGATGGCCTTGGCCTAAAGCATAAGTCTGCGCACTTTGGATAAAACCGCGTGAGCGCTCAGTAAATTTTTCTATATCCATAATCAACTCTCCTTTTAATCAAGCACGAGTGCCTCACCCATGTTAGGCATGAGCACATCGCCTCAAAAGCGTTGTAAATTTTAATATACGCCAATAGCGCTATATCATCACTATAATATAGGGAGCATTTTCAAACAAAAAAGGGCTGAACAAATGTCCAGCCCTTTTTATTATATTATTTTTTAAAAACCTATTCAGCTGCGTCTGGTTTTTCACCTGCAGTTAAAAAAGCTTGCAATCCATCTGCTTGAGATTGAGGCATTTTATCTTTTATCTTATCTTGTTTTGCACCACTCTCATCATTGCTCTGAGCAGTTCGGGGCTGACGGCGAGGACGGCGAACTCTTGGCTTTACAACAGGTTTTTTTACCTCTTTTATTGCATCTTCACTCGTTACATCTGCCTGCTTATTTTCTTGTGTTACAGCCTGCTCTTCACCTGATTCTAGCGCACTTGGCTTTGCAACCTCAGGATTTTCTTTATTCTCAATATTTTTTTTAGTCTGATTTTCTTTTGCTTGGCGCTCTTGATTCTCTTTTACATGGCGATCTTCTAAAGCCTGACGTTCTTCTTGACGCTGTAAATTTTGTGCATTAGCAGCTGAAATAATCCGTAAATAATGCTCAGCATGCTGCAAATAATTCTGCTCCGCCACGCTATCACTTGCATTTTGCGCATCACGAGCCAATTGCACATATTTTTCTACAATATTAGCTGCATTGCCACGAACTTTCACATCGGGGCCATTTGATTCATAATTACGAGTAAGCGGATTTCCACCGCCCTGCCTGTTGCGATTAGGGTTATTACGTCCTCTTGAGCGCTTATTCTGGCTATTTTGATTATTTGATCTCATGCTATTTTAAAAAAGCTCTTTATTTCACTATTATTTTGGTTTCACCAATATTACCTAAAGCCATTTCCAATCTGCTATAATCAACCCATCTCGTTTTTATCATCATCATCTCTTTTTAGAGATTTCGCTAAAAAAGCGAACTAAGGTCTTTTATGAACGGGTGGCCATCACTTTTAGCAAAAGGCTAAAAAAGTAACAACTCTTGTCTAACCTTTCTTTGCCTAATGTCCAAGCAAAAAAGGAGTAAAAACGTATAAAAAGCTCTAAACACTTGATAATCTATTAAAATATCACTTTTTTGCAACAATTACGCGCACAATATCAGCTAAATCACTATATTGAGAGATAAAATCAAAATCATTTTGTAAAAAACTTTGCCCCACTGATTTTTCCTGACCCTGCCCAAATTCAACAATCACCACCCCATTTTCACTCAAATACTGTTTTGAGTTAGAAGCAATTATCTCATAAGGCTCAAGCCCATCATCTCCCCCATCAAGCGCCAAAGCAGGATCAAACAATCTAACCTCTTTTTGCAAGTCAATAATTTCACCGCTCTTTATATAAGGAGGATTAGAAATAATAAGATCAAAACTCTCATTTTTATCTATTGGCTCAAACCAAGACCCGTTCCGATATTTTATTCGAGCATCAACATTATTTAGCTTGGCGTTTTTTTGTGCCATTTTCAGCGCCCCTGCGCTTATATCAATTCCAATAGCTGTTGCGCTTTTATTATTGGCCAATATTGCAATTGATATGCAAGCGCTCCCCACTCCCAAATCTAATATTTTAGGATTTCCAATATCTTTAATATGCTCAAGCGCCAAATCAACCAGCAATTCACTCTCAGGGCGAGGAACTAATGTAGCTTCATTAAGCTTAAACTCAAGCGAGTAAAATTCTTTAACCCCAATTATGCGAGAAACAGGCTCACCATTTAATCGGCGTTTTGCATATTTTTTTAACGCAACAAGTTGCGCCTCATCAGCTATTTCATGCTCTTTTAAAGGCAAATCTAAACCATTAAAACCAAAAGCATACTCACCCAAAAGCCGTGCATCAAGGGCGCTATTATCCAAGCTGACTCTTTCAAACTGCTCTCTTATTTGCCGCCATGCTTTGCCATAAGTAGTTTTCAAATCTGCTTTCCTAAATCATGCTACCAAATTATCTTGTAAAATTAGCTTATAAAGCTAGCTTTCTTCGTCCATTGCCGAAAGCTGGGCAGCCTGATGATCGGTAATCAATGCTGAAATCAATTCATCCAATGCCTCACCCAATAAAACTTTATCCAACTTATATAGCGTAAGGTTTATGCGGTGATCTGTTACCCTTCCTTGTGGAAAATTATAGGTGCGAATACGACCAGAGCGATCACCAGAGCCAACCTGATCTCGGCGAGTATCAGCACGCTCAGTATCACGTTTTTCTCTCTCCATCTCATAAAGGCGCGAGCGCAAAACTTTCATAACTGTAGCACGATTTTGATGTTGGCTTTTTTCAGACGCAACAACAACAATGCCAGATGGTATATGAGTAACCCTAACCGCACTATCCGTAGTGTTAACATGCTGCCCACCAGCGCCAGATGCCCGCATAGTGTCAATACGAATATCTTCCGTTTTAATTTCAATATCAATATCTTCAACCTCAGGAAGCACCGCAACAGTTGCAGCTGATGTGTGGATACGCCCCTGAGTTTCAGTGTCAGGCACTCTTTGTACCCGATGCACACCGCTCTCAAATTTCAGCTTAGAATAAGCCCCATTCCCTGCAATATTTAGGGTTATTTCTTTATAGCCCCCCATATCACCTTCATTTTGCGTTAAAACTGTAACTTTCCAACGATTAAGCTCTGCATAGCGCTGATACATACGAAATAAATCACCCGCAAAAAGTGCGGCCTCATCTCCACCAGTGCCAGCACGCAATTCAACAATAACAGAGCGATTATCGGCAGCATCTTTGGGTAACAATAACAACCGTATTTCATGAGTGAGTTTATCCACTTTTTTAGAAAGCTCTTCGACTTCTATATAAGCCATTTCAGCCATTTCTTTATCATCAGAATCAAGTAGCTCTTTTGCTCCAATCAATTCAGCTTCAACTTGACGAAAGTTACGAATAACTTCAACAACAGGACCTAACTCAGCATGTTCTTTTGCTAAAGCAACATATTCCTCTGGATTAGGACCAGCCGACATCTGCTCTTCAATCGAGACAAATCTGGCATCAAGCGCATTTAATTTCTCATTTGGTAATTTGGCCATAAGGCAACTTTCACTCTATAGTTTTATTAAACTCTATATAGATATATTTCGGCTCTGCACATAATTTTTCAAAATTTGCCGAACAGGTGTTTGACTTAACTTATTTTTCAGTGCTTTTCTCATAATTTTTTTAAGAGGATCTAACTCAAGTGACAAGACCATTTCTTTTATTGGTCCAACTGAAGACGATCCCATTGATAAAGAAGTCATGCCAATTGCCATCAACGCCAGCGCCTCAAGTGGACGAGAAGCCAATTCACCGCACATTGTCAAAGGAATGTTATATTTTTTTGCCTCATCAACAATGTGTTTTAAGGCTCTTAAACGCGGCAAAGCAATAGCATCATATTTATTTGCTACCTGTGGATTTGCTCTATCAGTTGCAGTTAAAAACTGCACCAAATCATTTGATCCAATAGAAATAAAATCAACCTTTGGTAAAAGAATATCCAACTCAAACAATATTGATGGAACTTCAATCATCGCCCCAAGCTCAATTTTACTAGGAATTTTTTCACCCAAACGCTCTTTTCGTTCAACCTCTTTATTCACCACCTCTTTTGTTAAGCAAAACTCTTCTGTCTCGGTCACCATCGGCACAAGCAGCTTTAACTCACTGCCATTTGCAGCCTTTAAAAGCGCACGAATTTGCGTGCGCAATAACCCAGGTCTATCAAGCGCAAGTCTTAGCGAGCGCCAACCCATGGCTGGATTTTCTTCTACCATTGAGCGCATATAAGGAACAACTTTATCGCCACCAATATCAAGAAGGCGAAAAGTAATCTGGCGCTTATCGGCAATTTCTATCGCCTTTGAATAAAGTTCAATCTGCTCATTCAAGCTAGGTAGTTTTGAAGCAATCATAAATTGTAACTCGGTGCGAAACAGGCCAACCCCCTTAGCACCAGTTTCATCAAGTGCTCGCATATCACTGAGCAGACCAGAATTTTGTAGCAAATCTATCTCAACACCATCTTTAGTAATTGCTGCCTTATTACGCAATTTCGCATATTGTGCTAATCGCTCAGAAGATAGCTTTTGCTTATCAATATAAACAGACTTAACATCAGCATTAGGGCGCAAATGCACTATTCCAAGCTTACCATCTAATATTATTTCATCGCCATCTTCACAAATAGAAACTGCAGGACTTGCCCCCCCAATAGCAACCAAACCAAGTGATCTAGCAACAATCGCAACATGTGATGTTGCCGCGGCCTCCTCTAAAACAATACCAGCTAATTTGCTTCTATCATATTCAAGTAATTCTGCAGGCCCCATAGTTCGAGCTACAATGACTGCATTATCAGGTAAATCAAAAGCCTTAGCACTATCACCATTACCCGTTAATGTCCTTAAAAGCCGATTAGCTAAATCATCAAGATCATGCAAACGATCCCGAATATAAACATCACTTTGGCGCATCATTCGCGCCCGCGTATCATTCTGCACTCTTTCAACCGCAACCTCGGCGGTTAATCCTCCCTGAATTGCCTCTCTAATACGCCTTACCCAGCCCCTATCATGGGCAAACATACGATAGCTTTCCAAAATCTCTCTATGTTGTGAAGAAATTTGCATATCTGTATGAGAAAACATATCATCAATTGAAACACGCATAGAGCGCAATGCTTTATCAAGCCGCGCCATCTCTTCATCTATATCATCAGCAACAAAATTAGTAATTACAACGCGCGGGTCATGCAAAACAACCTGCCCAATCACTATACCATCACTAAAGCCAACTGCTCTTATTGTGCGCGAACGACGAAGATCAATATCAGATCCAGGCTTTACCAAAGCATCAAATTCTGATGTAGATAACATCTCGGCCAAAATTGTTGCCGTTATCTGCATGCCCTCAGCTTCATCTTCATTATAAGCTCGAATTTGTGTATTCTGCACCACCAACACACCAAGCATTTGACCTGCCCGTAATACTGGCACACCCAAAAAAGCATGAAATCTATCTTCACCCGTTTCCGGCTTATAAGAATAAGATGGGTGAGTTGAAGCATCTGCAATGTTGATCGTCTTTGCCTCAGAGGCAATCAAGCCAACAATCCCCTCACCAAGGCGAAGCGTGGTATTATGCACAGCTGAATGCTCTAAACCACAAGTTGCAAAAAGCTCAAGCGCCCCATCACCACGCAAAACATAAAAAGAGCAAACATCTGCTGCCATGTTTTTCGCAATCAGATCAACAATTTTATCCAAACGCTGTTGCGAAGCCAAAGGCTCAGCCAATGTTTCACGCAATTGCTTGAGCAAAATGCGTGTCCCGCCAGTTTTATTAGGCATGCCTTCTCCCCTTTAAATAAAACAAATTATTTATCCGCTTTATCTAATCCATAATAATTATGTAATGAACGCACTGCAAGTTCACCATATTCTTCTTCGATTAAAACAGAGGTCTTAATTTCTGAAGTAGTAATAAGCATAATGTTAATGCCCTTATCAGCCAAAGCCTTAAACATAGAGGAAGCAACACCAGCATGTGAGCGCATACCAACCCCAATAACCGAAATTTTTGCATGCCCAGTTGAACCAGAAATAACATCATATTCAAATCTGTCTTTAGTTGAATTTAATGCCTTCATTGCCTTATCATATTCATCATTTGGCACTGTAAAGGTAATATCAGTTTCTCTACCATCGTCCGAAACATTCTGCACAATCATATCAACAATGATACGCTCATCTGCCAATGCACCAAACACAGCTGCCGCCACACCAGGGTAGTCTTTAACCCCACGAAGTGTAATTTTAGCCTCTCCTCTAGCCAAGGTTACACCAGATACGATTTGTTTTTCCACTATTTCGTCCTCTTCACAAACTAAAGTTCCAGGCACATTATGATCCGAGCCTATTGGGCCAACCTGATCTGCATCAGCATCATCAAACGTTGAGCGCACCGCAAGGCGCACCTTTTGCGCCATTGCCAATTCAACGGAGCGCGTTTGCAACACTTTAGCCCCTAATGAGGCCATTTCAAGCATCTCCTCAAAAGCAACACGAGATAAACGTCTTGCTTTTGGTGCAATTCTTGGGTCACTCGTATAAACACCGTTCACATCAGTATAAATATCACAACGCTCAGCTTTTACTGCCGCTGCCACCGCAACAGCACTTGTATCCGAGCCACCACGACCAAGCGTGGTTATACGGCCAGATGGCGCAACACCTTGAAAACCAGTGACAACACAGACTAAACCATCATTCATCGCTTCAAGTAGATTTTTAGGATCAATATCAAGAATACGCGCCGATCCATGCGCATCATCTGTATTGATTGGCACTTGCCAACCACTAAACGAGCGAGCAGGAATTCCCATAGAGCTCAAAACAATCGCCATCAAGCCAGCGCTTACCTGCTCACCAGATGCAACTACCGCATCATATTCCCTTGCATCATGCAAAGGGGAGGCATCATTTGTCCAATTAACTAATTGATTAGTTGTGCCAGCCATTGCAGATACAACAACGCATACTTTATAGCCAGCTTTAACCTCACGACTAACATGGGCTGCAGCCTTGCGGATATTTTCTATATCGGCGACAGATGTGCCACCAAATTTCATAACTAAATAAGTCACTATTTTTCCTTTGTTGGCGGCCTATTGCCACAAACTGGCCTATCATTCAACCAACATCGAACAATTCGCTTTATTTACTGGTATTTTTTAAGTAAAAACACCCCAAATAAGCAAAATAATTAAAGAATGAAAAATGAGCACCAGCACAATAAATAAAGACGAAGTTGCCAAATTTACTACCATGGCACAAGAATGGTGGGATCCAAACGGCAAATTTAAACCACTTCATAAATTCAATCCAGTTAGATTAGCCTATATCAGAGAGCAAATTATAGCTCACTTTGCCCTTGATGGCACTAAGCGTGAGCCATTTAAAAAAATCTCAATCCTTGACGTTGGCTGTGGCGGCGGATTGTTATGCGAGCCAATGGCGCGACTTGGCGCAAAAGTCACCGGCATTGACGCCTCACAAAAAAACATTTCAATTGCAGAAATCCATGCCGATGCAAGCAGTTTGAAAATAAATTATAAAGCGACTACGTCTGAGGATTTAGCAAAAAACAAGACGCAATTTGATATTGTGCTAAATATGGAAGTTGTTGAACATGTCGATAATGTGCCTCTTTATCTCGCTTCATGTGCTAAATTGGTAAAACCAGGTGGCCTAATGTTTGTCTCCACCCTAAACAGAACCGCAAAATCATTTGCTTTAGCAATTGTTGGGGCAGAATATGTGCTTAATTGGCTACCAAAAGGCACGCATGATTATAATAAATTCCTCACCCCCGATGAAATAATATCAATGCTAAAGCGCAACGACATGAAAGTTAAAGATAAAACTGGCGTTACCTATTCACCCCTAAAGGACAAATGGCGCACATCACGCGACATGAGTATAAATTATATGCTTTTAATGGAAAAGCAGGCCTTGCTTGAAAAATAACAGCTAAAACAATAGAAGAAAAATAAAGCCTAATTATGCTCTTCTGGCAGGGTTGGAAGGGGTAAAAAATCAATACCATCTTTAGCTAAAGAGTTAACCTCTTCTTTAGTTGCCTCACCATAAATACCACGTGGCTCAATTATTTTATCGTGAATTTTACGCGCTTCATCTGCAAATTTATCACCGACATAATCAGCTTCATTAACCACCTTATCGCGCAAAAGCTTAATTGCTGCCTGCAATTCTTTTTGCTGTGGGTGGCCGCTTGAAACTACAAGCTTTTCCACACTATCTTTTTCTGCGTTAGATTTTTTATCACCACTTAGCGCAACAGCGGGAGCCATAAGCGCTTTATTCACATTGTCTGACGCACATATTGGGCAGGTAACAATACCTACTTCTTGTTGCTGTGCATAAGTTTTAGCATTGGCAAACCAAGCCTCAAACTTATGTTTATTATCACAAATAAGCGAAAATTGAATCACTGGGAATTCCTAATTACTAATATAACAACCATATTACTTGTATAACTTAGGAGCATTGTTGCACATTATGGTTAACGCTTAAACAAAAAAACATTTATTTTCTAGGTTTGGAATTATTTTTCTCACCCGCTCAACTTCACCAATATCAATATCAGCAAGAATAAAACCACTCTTATCATCATCTTTAATTACAACTATCTCTCCCCATGGATCAACAATCATAGAATGACCAAAAGTAGAGCGACCATTTTCATGCTCCCCACCCTGTGCCGCTGCAATAATATAACAACCTGTTTCAATTGCTCTAGCCCTTAACAAAACCTCCCAATGTGCCTCACCTGTTGCAAGTGTAAAAGCTGCAGGAATTGCTAAAATCTGCGCCCCTTTTTCACAAAGCTTATGATAAAGAGCAGCAAAACGAAGATCATAACAAATGGAAAGCCCAAGCTTAAAATCACCTAATTCAGCAACCACCACCCTTTCACCAGCGAGATAATCATCACTTTCTTTATAGGGTCGATCATTTGGCGGGCTGGCATCAAACAGATGAATTTTATCATAAAAACTAATTAACTCACCCTTGGGAGAAAATAATAATGAGCGGTTATAATATTTCGCTCCTGCTTCACTATCTACACTATCAGCTTCATCATCAGCCAAAACAGACATTGAGCCGATATGCAAAAAAACACCATATTTTTTTGCTATATCTGCACAAGCTTTAATGTCCTGATTATTTTCAAACGGCTTAATATATTGCGCCATATCTTTTTTATTACCAGCAAAGCAAATGCTCATTTCTGGTGTTAAAATATATTGCGCCCCCGCCTTTGTGGCATCTGCAACAAGTTTTTCAATTTGCAACAAATTAGCCTTCGGAACAATACCAGAGCATAATTGAATTGCAGCAAGCTTAAACTTATCACTCATTTTTCAACTTCTTTTAATCAGCCAAAAGCGCATCTAGCTTACCTTGCCTATCAAGCGCTGCCATATCATCAAAACCACCAATGTGAGTTTTACCTATGAAAATCTGCGGCACAGAGCGGCGCCCACCTGCCCTTTGCATCATTTTTTCTCTCACCACAGGGTCGCCAACTGAAATTTCATCAAACTCAATATTTTTCTTTTTAAGCAATGCTTTTGCAGCAAAACAATATGGACAGGTCATTGTGGTATATATTTGAACTTTTTTCATTTTAATAATCTTTATTTCTAATTGGATTTTTATATGCCTTATATGGGATATTCACCATCTTTAACAACACGTGCAAAGCTAATAACATCAATTTTTTTATATCCAGCTTTTTTAAGTGTTTTTGTCAAAGAATTTAATGTCGCACCTGTAGTCATCACATCATCAACAATCACAATCCTTTGACTTTGTTTAATAGCAATTAAATCAGATTTCACCTCAAAAGCACCAGCCACATTTTTTTCCCGCTGTTTTGCACTTAACCCCACTTGCTGTTTTGTTTCACGCACCCTCTCAACTAAGTCTAAAACAACCTGCAAGTCTTTTATTTTTCCCAATTCTTTAGCCAATTCAGTTGCCTGATTATAACGACGCTGCCTTTGACGCTTTTTATGCAAAGGAACGGGCAATAAAATTGGATTATCCTCAAACATTTGCGCTAATGCCGACCCCATTGTAAGCGCACAAAATTTGGCCAATTCTGGCTTATCTCCATATTTAAACTTTGATATAATTGAATGAGTTACATCACCATAAATAAAAGCCGACCTTGCCCTATCAAATTCTGGCGGATTAGCAATCGCTTGCGCACTTAAGGCATTTGCCCCCAAACTAACCCCAAAAGGCAGGCCAAGCACAGGACAAATAGGATCACTAATAGGGCGCAACTCACTCCAACATTTAGCGCACAAACTATCAGAGCTAACAACTGGCGCATTACAATGCACGCATATTGGCGGGTAGATTAAATCAAGAATTTTCTTGCCCGCTTTTTTGGCCATATTTTGAAAAAGCAAATATCTTTTTTTGACACTATTCTCTTGAGCATTCATAAGCTATATTTGCACGCTCATTTAAAGAAATAAATAAAAATATGATGCAACAAAAACAAAGTCAAAATCAGCTATTTGATCGATCACTAATAAAAGCACGTCTGGAAGAAAAGCAAAATCAACCCGTTGATTTTATCAGCACCCTAATAGTTGAAGATTTACATATAAGACTAGCCGCCATCAGCCGTGATTTCAAAAATGCCGCCATCATTGGCTCAGATGCAAAATCATTCCCCGCTAAAAGCTCTAGCGCAACCTCGCCCATAAATTTTTCTCATTTTTCAACTTTAGCAAAAACCACAAAGTCACCCTTGCTTGAACTTGATAATCTTATTTTACCTGAAAAAAATTATGACCTGATTATTTCTTTGTTAGATTTGCAAGTCATCAATAATGTGCCAAAATTTCTTAACCAAATCCTCGCTCACCTAAAACCAGATGGCTTAATGATGATGGCCTTTATTGGCAATGAAACTTTAACCGAGTTGCGCCAATCATGGCTAAAAGCCGATGAGCAAATATTGGGCGGAATAAATGCCCGTGTTGCACCCTTTATTGATGTGAAGTCAGCAGGCAATCTATTGCAAGATTCTGGCTTTGCGCTACCAGTTGCAGATATTGACCATCATATTGTGCGTTATGCAGATGCGCTTAGTTTAATGAAAGAATTAAAATTACTAGGGGCTAATAATCCGCTAGTAAATAAGCCAGACAGGTTTGTAACAAAAAACCACCTTGCACTGGCTTGTAAATATTATGAAGAAAATTTTAGCGATGCAGATAAACGGGTGCGTGCGACATTAGATATTATTTGGATGTCAGGCTGGAAGCCCGACGCAAGCCAGCAAAAACCTCTAAAACCAGGCAGTGCAAAAATCTCTCTTGCCAAAGCTTTATCATCAAAAATTTAGTCTGATTAAAGGCTATCTAAAAAACTAATTAGGTGCTCTGTGCAATTGTTATTAACTTCTTCATTTCGCCACATTATCTTTGCGAGCAAACGTAGTGAGTGCGACGATACAGAACCTAATAGCAAACTCAGTATTTCTGGATTGCTTCGTCGGCTATGCCTCCTCGCAAAGACAACCTCATAGATTATTTCGCTGGTGTAATTTTAAGAATTTTACCGTTTTCCTCATCGGTTAATAACCAAATAGCACCATCATCAAACACTCTGACATCGCGAATTCGCCCATAGGCCTGCTCAAGTAAAATTTCTTCGCCTATTATTTCACCATTCTCAAAGTCAAGACGGACAAGTTTTCGATCTTTTAACGCCCCAACAAATAAATCCCCCTTCCACTTAGGAAACAGCTCTCCCCAATAAAAAGCCAGCCCCGATGGCGCAATTGAAGGATCCCAATAATATTTTGGCTGCTCATATCCCTTTTTCTTTGTGCCTTCACCAATTTTTAAGCCCGAATAATGTTTGCCATAAGAAATTATTGGCCAGCCATAATTCTTCTTAGGTGCGATAAGGTTAATCTCATCGCCACCCTGCGCCCCATGCTCCACAATCCATAATTCACCAGTCGTTGGGTGGATTGCAGCGCCTTGTGCATTGCGATGCCCCTTAGACCAAATTTCTGCAAGGCCTCTTTTACCGTCTGCTGCAGGATTATTCGATGGTATTTTACCATTTTTCATTATCCGCAACACTGAGCCTGCATGATCAAAAACATCTTGCGCCCTATCCTTTTCTCCCCGATCACCAATAGTAAAAAACAAACTCCCATCGTTTGCAAAAGCTAAACGTGAACCAAAATGCCTAACTCCACCGCTCTTTTTAGCCATAGAAAAAATAACTCTACTATTCAAAAGTTGCAATTCAGGCTCTATAGATAATTCCCCTGCAGCAATAGCAGTCCCTAATCCTGTTTCATCACCCTGAGTAAAGGAAAAATATATAGTTTTATTTTTTTCAAATTCAGGGTCAATCACCACATCTAATAACCCCCCCTGTCCTGCAGCTACTATCTGAGGTAACCCCTTAACAGTACCAATTTTTTTACCATCTCGTATTAACCACAAAAGCCCACCACGTTCAGTAACCAGAAAATCGCCATTGGGTAATTTAGCTAAACCCCATGGATGTTCAAGACCAGAAACTATAGTCTTTACAGATAATTGATAATCTTTTGTTGCAAATCTATCTTCCTGTGCCAAAGCGGGCAAAGCCAAAATAATAGCCAAGAAAAAAGACAAAACAGCAAAATTATAAAAACTACCTATTAAACGTGGCATTATACTCTCCTAAATAAACTAATTAAAATTAGCATCTTGTACTATTTGTTTCACTTTTTCAGCAGTAGTATTATGTAAATTCGTATTTTCTTTGCCAAGAAATGTAATAGCAAGAATTACCCCTACAGCAACAAGAGCGGCAATTAAACCATATTCTATTGCAGTTGCTCCATCTTCATCAAAAAGGAAACATTTTAAATTTTTCATTTTCTTCTTCATAAATATCTCTTTTACAACAAATCACATAGGTGCGAAATTAAAACCTCATCGGCTGGTGGCATTTCAAAATTGTGTAAATCATTCGCCCTGACCCATTTTAACTCTTGATGTTCAATTGCCTTTACCTGCCCTTGCCATTTTCTACAAACATAAAGTGGCATTAAAAGATGAAAATCTTCATAAGCATGCGAAGCAAAAGCAAGCGGAGCTAAGCAAGCAGATTTTGTTGATATGCCTAATTCCTCTTCTAACTCACGAATAATAGCAACTTCTGGCGTTTCATTTGCTTCAATTTTGCCACCAGGAAATTCCCACAAACCAGCAAAATTTTTACCCTTTGGCCTTTTCGCAATCAACACCCTGCGATCAGCATCAACCAGAGCCACCGCAACAACTAAAACAATTTTTACCATGCTAAAATCATCAATCTTTAACTCCGATAATCCGCATTTATTGAAATATATTCATGAGTAAGATCGCAAGTATAAACAATAGCCTGCCCACCCCCAATGCCAACATCTACTTTTAACTCTATTTCATAATTTTTCATATATTTTGCGGCACGCTCCTCACAATAGTCCAAAGCAACCTCGCCATTTTCTGCCACTAAAAAATCACCAAAACTAATTGATAAGCTATCACGATCAGCAGGCTCGCCAGCTTTGCCAACCGCCATAACCACCCGACCCCAATTTGCATCTTGTCCAGCAATTGCAGTTTTTACCAATGGCGAATTTGCAATTGCAAAAGCTATTTTTTTAGCACTGGCATCGCTTTGACCTCCACAAACGGTGATTTTTACAAATTTTGTAGCCCCCTCACCATCGCGCACTACCTGCATTGCCAAATCAAACAAAACTTCACCCAGAGCTTTGCCAAAAAGCTTTGCCCGCTCATCAGCAATATCACTAACTCGATTAAGTCTAGCGCCACCCGCCTGCCCAGTTGCAAAAACCATAACACTATCAGAGGTAGAAGTATCACTATCAACAGTAATAGAATTAAAACTATTCTCGACATGTTGAGCAAGCAAAGCCTGCAAAACATCGGCCTCAATTGCCATATCTGTAAAAATAAAGCTAAGCATAGTCGCCATATCAGGCGCAATCATACCAGCACCCTTGGCAATGCCGTTAATTGTTATTTCAACCCCATCAATTTCAACTTTTTTAGAAACCAGCTTGGGGTAAGTGTCTGTGGTCATAATTGTTTTAGCAGGGTTTATCCATGGCTGTGAGCGCATATTTGCAACGCCAGCACCTAGAACTGAGCGAAATTTTTCTGCATCAAGTGGCTCGCCAATCACCCCAGTTGAAGCAATATAAACCTCATTTGCTTTACAGCCAAGCGCATCAGCGGCAATTTTTGCAGTTAACTCAACTGCTTTTTTACCCTTACTACCAGTAAAAGCATTTGCATTGCCTGAGTTAACAACCAAGCCGCGTGCTATTTTATTTGACAAATTATCCCTACACCAATCAACAGCCGCTGAGGGGCATTTACTTTTAGTAAAAACCCCTGCAACCACTGTTTTGGGATCAAAAGCCGCAAAGAAAACATCTTCACGACCCTGATATTTTATCCCAGCCTGTGCTGTAATAAATTTAACCCCAGCTATTTTTGGCAAATCAGTTGACTTGTTTCTACCCATTTAGTTTCGCTTACTATCATCAGCCAAAATTTGTGCCGCTATATTTTCATCTAATACTTTAATTTCACTTGTCTTTTTTAATGAAGAAATCATCTCGTTAAAATTTTCAATCAGCAATTGCTGAGCAATTTGACCCTGCACTTGCTCAAAACTTGGCGCTTGGCTCATGCGATCATCTTCTAGCTTAATAATATGCCAGCCAAAACTAGTTTTAACAGGTTCACTTACCTGCCCAATTTTTAATGCAATTGCCGCCTCTTCAAAAGGAGGTGTCATGTCATTACTTCTAAAATACCCTAAATCCCCACCATTTCTTGCCGAGTTAGTATCACTTGAACTCTCCATAGCAGCAACTTCAAATAATTTACCTGCATCAATTTCTAATTTGATTTTTTTAGCATCATCTTCATTTGCCACCAAAATATGCCTCGCACGCCACTCCTGAACAGGTGTAAACTCTGCTACAAATTCATCATAGGCTTTCTGCACTAATTCAGGAGTAATTTTAGCACCAATCACATCAGTAAAATATGCACGTCGCAATGCTCGATCTTCCAAATATTTCAAACGCCGCTTATAGCTATCGCTTTTATCCATATTTGCTTTTTTTGCAGCCTGCGCCATAACTTTCATATCAATTAAAACTGAAACAAGAAATGCTTTACGCTCAGCCATAGGAATTTGCGCTAACTCTTGCGCTAAGTCCTCAGCAGCAAATGCTAAATCACCCTCTAAAATTGCCTCACCACCAACAAAAGCAACTTCACTATCCAAGTCGATATTTCCATTTGCAGTTTGCGCAAATGAAGCACTAGCGCTAAATCCAAATAATAAAGCAGTACTAATTGTTAAGACACGTGAAAACTTACTGATTTCACTAAACAGATTGGCTTTTATTCTCATTTCAACATTCTCCTAAAATATAATTTTATAAATTACTCAATAACATTTTGATTCTGACTTAATTATGATTTGCCATGATTGAAACAAAATTTACAAGCCTAACTAAGATTTATAAGCTAATAAGCAAATTTACTTGCCCAAATCCAAAATTACTACCCTAGATCATTGACATTATGGCCTCTCGCTCTTACATCTCACTCGCTCCAAGCGAGAATTTTCAAAAAGAATAGCAGTTTTTATTCTGCTATCCAATCTATCTAAGGATTTCATCTATTATGGTGGTAGCAAGACTAGCAAAACGTCTTTTTGGTAATGCAAATGACAAACGCATAAAAGCCTTTCAAGGCAGGGTAAACGCAATCAATGCGCTTGAAGCAGAGTATGAAAAGCTAAGCGATGCTGAATTAAAGAGTAAAACTGATGAATTTCGCAAACAGCTTGAAGGTGGAACAAAGCTTGATAAATTACTTGTGCCTGCATTTGCAACCGTTCGCGAGGCCGCAAAAAGAACTTTAGGCCAGCGCCATTATGATGTGCAGCTAATTGGCGGCATGGTGCTTAATGAAAAAGCCATTGCTGAAATGCGCACTGGTGAGGGCAAAACCCTTTCCTCAACTTTAGCTGTTTATCTCAACGCCCTTAGCGGCAAGGGCGTGCATGTTATCACTGTTAATGATTATCTTGCTGAACGCGATGCTAATTGGATGGGGGAAATTTATAATTTTCTAGGTATGACCTACGGCGTTATATTACAAGATACAAGCGACGAATGGCGCAAAACAGCTTACGCCGCCGACATAACTTATGGCACAAATAACCAGTTTGGCTTTGACTATTTACGCGATAATATGAAATATTCGCGCGATGAAATGGTTCAACGAGGTCATAGCTTTGCTATTGTTGATGAAGTAGATTCTATTTTAATTGATGAGGCTCGCACCCCCTTAATCATTTCTGGCCCAACAGAAGATAAAACCGATTTTTATAACCTAATTGATAAAGTTATTCCAGTAATTGGCGAAGGTGACTTTGAATTAGATGAAAAACATCGCTCAGCCACTTTTACCGATCAAGGCATTGAAAAACTCGAAGAAAAACTTTTGAGCGAAGGTCTAATGAAAGGCGAAAGCCTGTTTGACATTGAAAATGTCTCACTTGTTCATCATCTAAATTCAGCTTTAAGGGCGCATAAATTATTCCAAAAAGACAAGGACTATATCGTAAAAAACAACGAAGTTGTTATCATTGATGAATTTACTGGCCGCATGATGCCAGGGAGGCGCTATTCTGAAGGTCTGCACCAAGCTCTTGAAGCAAAAGAGGGTGCAATCATTCAACCAGAGAGCCAAACTCTAGCCTCTATCACTTTCCAAAATTACTTCCGCCTATATACAAAACTTGCAGGTATGACTGGCACAGCCAAAACTGAGGCCGAAGAGTTTGGGGACATTTATGGACTGGAAGTTATCACAATTCCAACCAATAAAACCACCACCAGAACCGATGAAGACGATGCTATTTTTCGCACTGCTGAAGAAAAATTCAACGCAATTTCTGAATTAGTAATTGAGGCACAAAAAAATGGTCAACCAGTTTTAGTTGGCACAACCTCAATTGATAAGTCAGAACTTTTAGCTGACATATTAAAAAAGAAAGGCGCAAAAGATATCAAAGTGTTAAACGCACGCCACCACGAACAAGAAGCGCATATCATTGCCAATGCTGGCATGCCAGGGGCAGTAACAATTGCTACCAATATGGCAGGGCGCGGCACCGATATTCAACTTGGCGGTAATCCCGATATGTTAATCGCGGCCATTGATAAAGAGATTGGTGACAAAGAAAAGCAAAAGCAAATAAACGCAATAAATGCACAAGTAAAAATTGATAAAGAAAAAGCAATAAATGCAGGTGGCCTTTATGTTATTGGCACAGAGCGTCACGAAAGTCGCAGAATTGATAATCAGCTTCGTGGCCGCTCAGGTCGTCAAGGTGATCCAGGATTTTCAAAATTCTATCTCTCACTTGAAGATGACCTTATGCGCATTTTCCCAATTGAAAAAATGGACGGCATGCTAGCCAAGCTTGGCCTTGAAGATGGCGAAAGCATTACCCACCCATGGGTAACAAAAGCGATTGAGCGCGCACAAGCAAAAGTTGAAGCACGCAATTTTGATATAAGAAAAAATATCCTCAAATATGATGACGTGATGAATGACCAGCGCAAGGTTATTTTTGAACAAAGACTTGAGCTAATGGACGATGATAATGTCTCCGATACAGTAAAAGACATGCGTCATGATATTGTTGAATCTATCACGCACAAAGCAATTCCTGAGCGCTCATATCCCGAGCAGTGGAATGTTGAACAGCTTAGCGAGGCAGCAAAAACTTATCTTGGTGTTGATGTTCCAATAAAAGATTGGGCAGACGAAGAGGGAATTGAAGCTGATATAATCATTGAGAGATTAAAAAAAGCTGCCGATGAATATATGGCCGCAAAAACCGTAAATTTCACTCCAGAGATCATGAGCCAAGTAGAAAAATCTATTCTTTTACAATCGGTAGATGGCCTATGGCGCGAGCATCTTGTAACGCTTGACCATCTATCAAAAGTAGTTGGCTGGCGTGGCTTGGCACAACGAGATCCGCTTAATGAATATAAGCAAGAAGCCTATGAATTATTTGACGCGCTTCTTACAAATCTTCGCGAATTAGTCACCACTCAACTTGCCCATGTTGTTTTGCAACCAAAAGAGCCAGAGCCTCCTCAAGGGCTTAACTTTAGCGGTGTTAGTGAAACAGGGGAGAGTGAAAATATGACCCTTAGTGAAGATCAAATGAAAAACACCCGCCGCAACGAGCCATGCCCCTGCGGATCAGGCAAAAAATTCAAACATTGCCACGGGAGATATTAGAAAATATCTCCAATTACCCACTCGTCATAAACTTTCCTACTTGCCTTTATTCAGAATAATCGCAAAATAGCACTAAGCAAATAAGGAAACAGCATGACCTACGAACAAATAACACTCTTTTCTTTAATAGGCCTAGTGCTTATCGGCTTATTATGGGGCAAGTGGCGTTATGATTTAGTGGCTTTTGCGGCGCTTATTGCTGGCGTGGCGCTTGGTGCTGTTCCTATGGAAGATGCTTTTTCTGGCTTTGGGCATGAGGCCACAATAATTGTTGCCCTAGTGCTTATTATTTCCACAGGCCTTATGCGCTCAGGTGCTGTTGATCTTATTACACGTGTGGTTGTTGATAGTTCTCGATCCTTAGGCGCAC
>JALSJY010000057.1 GCA_026989045.1 Hyphomicrobiales bacterium
GAAGTCGTCGGCGCTCCTATAGCTTAAGAATGAGCAAGAGTCCAATTATTTTACATTAAATAGAGTTGAAAAAATAAAGTGAAATTGATTTGGCTCAAGAAGATTAAATATGCTAATTGATATTTATAGCTACATGATAAGAATGATTGTGATGAATTTTTTAAGTGTTAAAAGGATAATGTTTGATTTAGTGGCAGCAATTTGTGTGCTGGCGCTGGTATTTTTATCTTTTGCTTATTCACCAGCTAATGCAAGTCAGACATCGCAATATTTATATCTTACAAATGGTAATGCACAGGTTGTTTGTGGAAATTCGACAGGTGAAGCTGAGCATAAAGTCAGCTGGCGGTGTGAAGCCTGCCGGCTTGCTTCTTTAATTGATATGCCGAGCGTTTCAAATGACTGCTTTGCTGGAAGCGCATATATCTTTGTAAAAGATTTATGTAATGTATCTTTATTTGTACAATTTGAAGCTATTAGCAAGACTAGCTATGCACGCGCCCCCCCTTTAACCGTTTAAAATACCAATATATTCTTGGGCATTAGCCCATATTAAAATTTTAGATAATGGAGATCATAATGATCAAAAATATTATGCGTATTGCTGGCGCTCTATCAGCTATTAGCCTTCTTTTTAGTCCTGTTCTTGCGGGCAGTCATGGTAAAAAAGCCCCACAGAAAATGGAAATGCAAATGACGGTTGGTGAAACCGTTAAACTAGGTGATCTGGAGCTTAGTGGCTCATTTACTAAAGCCATGCCACCTGCTGCAAAAGCAGGAGGTGGGTTTGTAACAATCACCAATAATGGTTACGAGTCAGACCGGTTGGTTTCAGCTGCTTCTGATGCTGCAAATATGGTGCAGTTACATGAGATGCGTATGGAAAATGATGTGATGGTGATGCGTGAAATGAAAGACGGCATTGAAATTCCTGCTGGTGAAACAGTGATGCTCAAACCAGGTGGTTTGCACATTATGTTTATGAAGGTACAAAAACCGTTTGTTGAGGGTGAAGTAGTGAAAGTTACTCTTACTTTTGAAAAAGCTGGAACAGTTGATATTATGTTGCCAGTTGGGCCGATGATGATGAAAATGGGTCAATAGGCTTTTTAATAAGATAATAAGGGGCGCTGGCTTGTGTCAGCGCCTTTTGCTTGTTTGAAAATATTTTGCGATATGTAAAATGCTAGTCTTTGACATTTTGCATTTCAAATGACAGCATAGAGTTATAAATATGTAAAAGGGAGTATTTAAATGGTGGATTTAGATAATGCTCTGTGCAGCTATGATCGAAAATTTATGGTAGTGATTGACGCCACTGATGAATGTGATCGCGCTGTAACTTTTGCAGCCCATAGAGTGAAGAGAACTGGGGGGACAGTTGTGCTTTTGGCAATTATTGAGCCAGATGAATTTCAGCATTGGATTGGGGTTGGTGATGTGATGCGTGCTGAGGCGTTGGCTGAGGCAAAAACATTATTAGAAAAACGCAAGGCAAGAATAAAAACTATTGGTGATATTAAGGTTGAAACTTTGGTTCGTGAGGGGCGAAAGGCTGAGGAAGTTGAAAAATTAATTTCTGAGGATAAAAATATTGCAATTCTTGTTTTAGCTTCTAGTACATCATCAGAAGGGCCTGGGCCTTTAGTTTCAGCTTTTGCAACTCGTGGGGCAAATGCTTTGCCAGTTCCTGTGACAATTATTCCTGGTGGTTTAAGTGATGAGCAGATTGCTGCGCTTTGTTAATTGTTGAAAAAACAAATATATTGGCGTAGATATATTTATATTATTATTTTGATTTTTAAAAAATTATAGGCGATAATGAGATATGTTTATTCAAACTCAAGCTACTCCTAACCCTGCGACACTTAAGTTCCTACCTGGAGCGAAAGTGAATAGCGGCGTACCGCGTGATTTTCGTGATATTAGTGAGGCTAAACAATCACCATTGGTGAGCGCACTATTTAATATTGATGGCATAACGGGCGTGTTTTTGGGTTCAGACTTTATTTCAGTAACAAAAGATGATGCTGATTGGAGTCGCGTAAAGCCAGCTGTTTTAGGCGCTATTATGGATCATTTTCTTTCTGGCTTGCCAGTTATAGAAGATGATAATTCTTTAGATAATCTAGATGATGATGAATTCTTTGATAAAGCTGATAGTGAAACAGTTGAGATAATTAAAGAATTACTTGATAGTCGAGTGCGCCCTGCTGTTGCTATGGACGGGGGTGATATAATTTTTAAAGGCTTTAAAGATGGAATTGTGTTTTTAAAAATGCAAGGAGCGTGTTCTGGTTGCCCATCATCTAGTGCAACGTTGAAAAATGGCATTGAAAACCTACTTCGACATTTTGTGCCAGATGTTGAAGAAGTTCAACAAATTTAACCTTTATGAGTAAAATTTTACTTGCAATTGATACGAGTGGGGCAAGGTTGCAACTTGCTTTAAGCGCTGGAGACCAGATTGATATTTTGGTAAAAGATATTGAATTGGGTAGATTTTCTAAAGGATTTGCAGAAATAATATTTGATAAAATTGCGGAAATATTAAAGCGCAATGATATTATTTATCAGCAATTAGAGCGGATTTGCGTTGCAACTGGGCCTGGCTCATTCACTGGCTTAAGGGTTGGAATTTCGGCGGCGCGCGGCCTTGCCCTTGGCCTAGATATTGAAACTATAGGCATTCCAAATCTATTAGCATTATCGCTTACAAATGAAGCAAAGAATTTTGCTATTGTTATAGATGCAAGGCGAAATCAGTCCTATGCACAAAATTTTTATCAGGCAGGTGAGCCAAATGAGGAGCCAAAATTATTGAATTTTGAGGATGCATTTGAAATTTATAAAAAACATGAATTTGATGATGCAATAATTGATATGAAGAGTTTTGTTGATTTTGGGCAGAGTTTAGATGCGGCTAAATTTCCTGCAAATCCCTGTTATGTCAGGGAGGCAGATGCAAAAGTGCAGAGTAAGGGGCTAGTAATTTAAATGAAATTATGGCTCGCCCCAAATGGATTGCATATTGAGTGCGGCGAGGTTTCTGATGCCAAAAAAATAGCTGAATTACACGCTCAGGCTTTTTATCGTGGCTGGTCTGTAGCAGAATTTGAAGGGTTTTTGACAAATAAAGCCCATACGCCAATTTTTGTCGCAAGCGATAAGAAAAAATCTATAGCAGGATTTGCAATCATTCGCCAAACAGGTGATGAGGCAGAATTGCTTTCTATTGTTGTAGCAAAAAATAAACGCTCAAAGGGTATTGGGGCTGCTTTATTAAGGGCGATCTTAGATGATTTACTAAATACTCCAGTTGAAAAATTTTTTCTTGAGGTGGATGAAAAAAATTACGCGGCAATAAAATTATATAAGAATTTTGGCTTTGTTGAAATAGCAAAGAGAAGTGGATATTATCGTGATAAAAATGGTAAAAAAAGCACAGCTCTTGTTATGTCGTTACAGCTTGAGTAATTGAAAGGGCTAATAGATTAATGGAGTTAGAATGAGTGATCTTAATAAGGGTTTAGAAAAACAATGCGCAAAAGCAGGCATGCGCATGACTGAGCAACGTAAAATTATTGCACAGGTAATAGAAAATACAATAGATCACCCAGATGTTGAAGAATTATATAGACGTGCTGTAAAAATTGATAAAAAAATATCTCTCTCAACGGTTTATCGCACATTAAACCTATTTGAAGAGGCGGGCTTGGTAACAAAACATGACTTTAAAGACGGTAGAGCAAGATTTGAGTTGATTCCTGAACAGCATCATGACCATTTAATTGATATCAAAAGCGGTAAGGTGATAGAATTTCGCAATGAGGAAATTGAGGCAATTCAAGAGGTGATTGCTAATCGTTTGGGTTATAAATTAGTTGACCACAGGCTTGAGCTTTATGGCGTGCGGCTAAAAGATAAAGAAAAAAAGTGATTTTACGTATAATATTTTTTATTTTAGTAATAATACCATATGTTATGGTGTTAATTCCTATTCAGTTTATTTTTACTCGTCTAAATTTACCCTTTTGGAATGTAATGCCGCGCGGCTTTTATGGGCTTTTGGCGGTTTTCTTTGGTCTTAAAGTTAAAGTAATTGGCAAAGTTCAAAGCAAATACCCAACCCTATTAGTAGCAAATCATATATCTTGGCTTGATATTATTGCTATTGGATCATGTGCAA
>JALSJY010000058.1 GCA_026989045.1 Hyphomicrobiales bacterium
AAAAGATCCATTAGAAAATCCAGCTGATCCATGCGCTCTTTCAAGCCCTGACTTCTCAATAGCTTTTACTACAGAAACATAGGCAAGAGCTTGTTCCATTAAGCTTACAGTTTTTGCCTTTCCTGCTGCCACCTCAAGCACTCCTATCAATTCATTGATAGCACCAGTATAAATACTAGCCATCTCAGCTGTTGAAACTGAACGAGAGCTTACCTTCTCCCTGATTGAGTTTAGCTGATTTAATTTAGCAATTGCATTTGTTAAATGCCCGTCAAAATTAGTGCCCTTACCATTTTCATTCGCCTGCTTAACCCTTGCATTTAATGTAGCAATAGCATTATCGCTTTGTGGTTTTATTGCTCTGAGCAAGTCTGCAAAGGCCGCACTATTTTTGCCCAAATATCCAGCACTACGCCCGCGCTCTTCTTGTAATGAATGCATAACATCCGAAATAACAGGGGTAATAGAAAATGCGCTAATCACATCATTAGCGTTTTTCACCTCTTCAAATTTACCTGCAGCCAATTGCGCCCCAAGATAAAAAACCGCCAGAGTTGGCACAAAGGCTAATAGTAATATTCGCCCCTTAACAGATAAGAGCGTAGACTTTAGGCTATCTCCTAAAGATTGTGATTGTCTATTCTGCTCATTCGTTATGCTATTTTGCATTTCAGTCCCCTTTTAGGCTCATAATTTTTGATACCAACAATAGTGATGTTTTAAAGAATCACTTTGGGGTTGGTCTTCATTTTGCCATGGTGGGGGATATAGCGTTAATCCTTGCTCAAACTATTTCTAAGCTGAACTACTTATAAGTATCATGAAACCATCATTTTCTTATCTTTTATGATGATTCCATCGTTTAAATTGCGGATAAATTTATATTGTAGATATTGCATATTCTTGCGTTTGTTAGGGTTTACTGTGCTGTTCTCTTGATCGAATTTTCTTCTATCGGGGCCAAAATAATCTGATGTTTCATAATAGGGAATTATTTTATCAACCTGCATATCCAGCCTAGTTTTAATTTTCTTAAAATTAAAGGGTTTTGCAATTACGTCATCAAAACCCATTGCAATACCATTTTTAATAGTTTGAGGTGAGGGTATATTACAAAGATAAATCAGTGGAGAAAATCTAATATTATGGCGCTTGCAAGCACGAATCTGGCTCACAATATTTTTAAATCTTCTTATGTCAGATACCTGTTCAAATATAAAAAACATTATTGGCGTTTGAAAGCTTTGTTTTTCGACTTGAGCTAGGCCAATGTAATCACTAACCTGAGTGAAACCAATTATTGTTGAAAATTCATGTAATACATTTGAACGGCTGGTATTTTCATTTACACAATATGCAATTGTATCCATATGTTGTCCTTTTCACCATTCCCGTAGCGGCAAGTTTTATTTGCTAGAGAACTGTAGCATGAAAAGATAAAATTTGCGTTATTTTACCATTTGTAGAATATATAATCTAATCCCCTAATTATATTTTTCTTTATTTCAAGGGATAAAAATTAAAAAAATTAGCTTGAATGAACAAAAATCAACTCCATATCTGCTTGGTAAATGATGATACAAGTGGAGAGAAACTACTATGAGCACAGCAATTATCAAACCAAGATGGTCTTTTATAACAATCGCCCTTATGGTTTTAGGCTTTATTTTATGGTGGCCTTTGGGCTTGGCGATGTTGGCATATATTATCTGGGGCGAGAATTTTGGTGGCTCATCTGAAAAAGCAGAACGCTGGATAAATGATAAAAAGGAATGGGCGAAAAAGCATCGTCGCAATCGTTCTAATTCCTTTAGAAGCAGTGGCAATGCGGCATTTGATGAATATCGTGATGAGCAGCTTAAGCGCCTTGAAGAGGAGCGCCGTCGTCTTGATGAAGAAATTAACAAATTTTCTGAATATATGCATAATTTGCAAAAAGCTCGTGATCGTGAAGAATTTGATCGCTATATGAATTCTCGCTCAAACAACCAAACAAATGCTGATTTTAGCACCGATAGTTCAGCGCAAACTAAAAAGAATAAAAAAAGCTAAATAAGAATCAAACTAGCAAATCCCTCCCCCTGAAATGCTAGTTTTGAAAAAGGAAGCGCCTCTTATCATTAATTTGACAAGGGGCGCTTTCTGTTATCTTTAAACCTTTATCTTAAATCTTTAAACCATGCTTTTGTGCAAGCTTTTCTAAATTTTCTTTTGGCCTTGCGCCAACATGAGAAATAACTTCAGATGCACATAAGCAACCCAAACTTAAAGCATGATGCATATCATTACCACGCGCCAAGCTTAGCAAAAAACCAGAGGCGAATAAATCACCCGCTCCCGTTGCATCAACAATATTGTCAACCTTAACAGCAGGGACACTAATCACCTCGCCATTAGCAATTGCCATTGCGCCATCTGCACCCATAGTTATTGCAGCAACTTCTGCATCTTGTGCAACCATCTGCACAGCATCATGCAAATTATCAACCTGATACAGCGATTTTAATTCTTCAACATTGGCAAAAACATAATCGCAAGTTTGTGAGCGCAATAAATCTAAAAATTCATCACGAAATCTATCAACACAAAATGGATCGCTTAAAGTAATCGCCGTTGCACGTTCATGTTTATGAGCAAAATTCGCCGCTTTTACAAAAGCAAGTTTAGCCTCCGGCGGATCCCATAAATACCCCTCCATAAAGGTGATAGCTGAGCTGGCAATTTGATCCTCAATAATATCAGCTTGGGTTAAATCATGACAAGCTCCAAGATAAGTATTCATTGTGCGCTCGCTATCAGGAGTTATAAAAATCATTGATTTGCCAGATGCTGCACCATGCTCAAGCATAGCAGTTTCATATTGAACGCCTTCGCTTTTTAAATGACCGGCATAAAAATTACCAACCTCATCATCAGCAACCTTGCCAACAAATGCCCCCCGCCCGCCAAGCGAAGCAACGCCAGCGGCAGTATTTGCGGCCGAACCGCCAGAAATTTGAACTTTATCAATTGGCATTTTCGCATATAGATCAGCTGATTTATCAGCCTCAACTAAAGCCATAATTCCTTTGTCCATATTTTCTGTTATGAGGAATTTATCATCAACCTGTGCCAAAATATCGGTTATGGCATTACCAATAGTTAAAACGTCAATATTTGCTTTTTTCATGAAATTACCCTGTTTAAAAAATTACGCTTTATATAGAGGCTTTAATTAAAGCAAGGGTAAACAATTGCGCAAAATTTTTTAAAGGTTTTTATCCTCATAATTACACACAGAGGAAATAATGCAATTTGCACAATCGGGCTTGCGAGCTTTACACACATATCTTCCATGTAAAATTAACCAATGATGGGCATGTAATAAATATTGTTTAGGAATGACTTTTTCTAAAGCTAACTCAACCTCAAGTGGGTTTTTACCGATGGCTAAACCAGTGCGATTACTAATTCTAAATAAATGCGTATCTACCGCAATGGCTGGCTGGCCAAAAGCAATATTTAGCACAACATTAGCGGTTTTACGCCCCACTCCAGGTAAGCTCTCCAGCTCTTCTCTCGTGTTAGGAACTTTTGAGTTAAAATTTTCAACTAATATTTTTGAAAGCGCAAGAACATTTTTTGCCTTGTTGCGATAAAGACCAATAGATTTGATATGCTCAATTATTCCCTCAAGCCCAAGCGCCAGCATTTTTTCTGGGGTGGGGGCAATTTCAAACAAGGTTTTTGTTGCTTTATTTACCCCTTTATCAGTTGCTTGTGCACTTAAAACCACCGCCACAAGCAAAGTGAACTCATTGATGTAATCCAACTCGCCTTTTGGATCTGGATCATTCTTTGCAAAAATTTCAAACATCTGCTCAATTTGAGCGGGACTTAATTTTTTAGATTTATAGCTTTTTATCATAAAATTTATCTTATTATAATTATCAAATTGATTGCAGTGATTAGCAAACTAGTTTAACTGGATTTTTAAGCATTGCTAACATGAATAAAATAAAAAGCATATACTATCAAATTAGCAAAAGCGCCCGTAGCTCAGCTGGATAGAGCGCTGCCCTCCGAAGGCAGAGGTCACAGGTTCGACTCCTGTCGGGTGCGCCATTTTATGATCTCGCGGTAATTCGCTTTGCTCATACCTCCGATGGGGCGCGGCACTAGCCGCGGCTCGCTCTTCGCTCGCTG